>DATNAI010000245.1:0-5103 GCA_035572875.1 Castellaniella sp.
GATTCTTGAGGTTGTTCTGGCGGGCGCCGAGGATGCGGATGGGAGCGTTCATGGCACCATCATAATCTGCGTGCGACCGGCCCGGGACGGCCGCGGCAGCGCCGCGTTTGTGGCAGCGGACGTTGGAGTTGTTACCAGACCGGGCAGCGGCGATCGGGCCGGCGGCGTCGGCCGGGAGCGGCACACAGCCCGCGGTTTGTGATCCGCCGATCTTTGGTAAAATGCACCGTTTTGCTCAATCCGCCCGCCCCCTTTCAGGAGATCCACATGGCCGAAATCAAACGCACCCGGCGCAATACGCTGGAGCGCCGCTGCCTTGGCAAGTCCTTCAAGCGTCTTTTCATCCACGCTCCCAAGAGCGTGTTCAAGATGCTGGAGAAGGTCAAGCGCGCTTGATCGCATCTTGCGGGGTCGTATTGTTTTCATACAATTCGGCCTCAGGGAAACCACGGATCCTCGGGTTCGTGGTTTTTTTTTGCAGCTATCATGAGGTCTCGGAAATCGAAAGGAGCTCACCGGCATGGCGTGCTGGCGTCATTTGTTTTCCGTCATCACCCCGACATACAACCGCGCCCACACGCTGGAGCGCGTGTACCGCTCCCTTCAGGAGCAGTCCTTCCAGGACTTCGAATGGGTGGTGGTGGATGATGGATCGACGGACCATACCCGTACTCTGGTACAGGGGTGGCAGCAGGAAGCCAGTTTTCCGGTCCGTTACGTCTGGCAACCCAATCAACATAAGAAAACAGCTTTCAACAATGGCGTGCGCCATGCGCGGGGCGAATGGCTGGTGGCCATCGACAGCGACGACGAGCTGGATTCCAATGCGCTCTACCACATGTCCTGTGTCTGGGACCAGATCCCGCCGGCCGCGCGCGGGCGCTATGTGGCCATCACCGGATTGTGCGCCGGACCGGATGGCCGCGTCGTGGGCGACATGTATCCCCAGGACGTCATGGACGTCAGTTCGCTGGACATGACCTTCCGTTATCACGTCCGCGGCGAAAAGTTCGGGTGCCTGCGTACGGATGTGCTACGGCAGTTTCCGTTTCCGGAAGACATCCCGGGGTTCGTGCCCGAAAGCCTGGTCTGGAACGCGATTGCGCGGGCGGGCTATCTGACGCGCTTCGTCAATCAGGTGTTCCGGGTCTACCACGACAGCGCCGACAGCCTGTCCCGGCAGGGGCGGTCCGCCACCGGCAGCCGGCATGCCCTGGGTTTGTGGCTGCTGGCGCAAGATACGCTCGAAAACTGCCTGCCATGGTTCCGCTGCCAGCCGGCGTCGTTCTTCGCCGCTGGCGCGCGCTATACGCGCTTTTCGCTGCACCTGTGGAGCGCCGGCACTCGTCGCCCCGCGGGGCGCGCCGTGACGCACCTGGGCGCGCGTCTGCTGGTGGCCGGTACGGCGCCGCTGGGCCTGGTGTTGTACGTTCGCGATCGGCTCCGGGAAGCCCCCACGAGCCGCCAGCGAAATCGCCCGGGCCGTCCGGGCGTTTCAGCGTCCGAGAACCACGGCAAGCAGAAGACCTAGCCATCGCGGCGCTTCCGGCCTGGACCGGCGCGGTCCCTCCTTCGGCATCCTTCAGCGATGTTCCGGCCTCTCCGGATCGTCGTCATCCTCCAGGTCATCCGGATCATCCAGATCGCTGGCCGCGGGCGCAGGTTCGTCCCCGAGGCCAAAAGGCAGCAGTTCTTCCAGCGTGTCGGACCAGCCGACTTCCTCGCCCTGGGCGTCCACCTTCACGAAACGCGCGCCTTCCTGGTCCGACAACTGGATCGCCCACAGAAGCGTGCAGTCCAGCGGAGTGCCGTCGCTGAAGTTCAAGCCGCCTTGGCTGCCCAGCACGCGGGCGTCGGGGCCACCAGCCTGGACGCGCGCAATGTCCTCGTCCGTGTCGGCAGGATCCAGCGGGATGGCGAACAGCACCCATTCGAAGCCTTCTCCAGGTTCGGGGACGATCTCCGCAATCACGGGCTTGCCCAGATAGGCACAGAGCGCATCGGCCGTGCGGCCCAGCAATGCGGCTTCGTCGGAGGTGAACGCGAGGGGCAGGGACATGGGGAGCTCATCAGCAAAGGGGAGAAGGCGGCAAGGATGATTTTACGGGTTCCGACTGGATGCCGGCCAGTGCGCTGGCGATCATCGCCCAGACCGACGGTCGGGGATCGCAGGAAGCGCCGGTGCATCCGGTTGCGTCGACCCGATTGGGCTTTGCGCGGCTTGCAGCCTACAATCGTTCTGTCGCGCGGCTGAACCCTTCAGCCGGCAGTTTTGGCGCTTGCTCGATGGCACAGTACGTTTATTCCATGAACCGGGTCGGCAAGATCGTGCCGCCCAAACGGCAGATCCTGCGGGACATCTCCCTGTCTTTCTTTCCGGGCGCCAAGATCGGCGTTCTGGGCCTGAATGGCGCGGGCAAGTCCACGCTGCTGAAGATCATGGCGGGCGTGGATCGCGACATCGAAGGCGAAGCCACGCCGATGCCGGGCCTGAAAATCGGCTATTTGCCCCAGGAGCCGCAACTGGATCCCGAACATACGGTGCGCCAGGCGGTGGAAGCGGGGCTGGGCGAGGTTTTCGAGGCGCGCAAACGGCTCGACGAAGTCTATGCCGCATATGCCGAGCCCGACGCGGATTTCGATGCGCTGGCCGCCGAGCAGGGGCGGCTCGAGGCGGTGATCGCGGCGGCCGCCACCAGCGGCAGCGATGACATCGAGACCCAGATGGAAATCGCCGCGGACGCCCTGCGGCTGCCGCCGTGGGATGCCAACGTGGGCCATTTGTCGGGTGGTGAAAAGCGCCGTGTCGCGCTGTGCCGGCTGCTGTTGTCCAAGCCCGACATGCTGCTGCTCGACGAGCCCACCAACCATCTGGATGCCGAATCCGTGGAGTGGCTGGAAATGTTCCTGCACCAGTTTCCGGGAACCGTGGTGGCCGTCACCCACGACCGCTACTTCCTGGACAATGCGGCCGAATGGATCCTGGAGCTGGACCGCGGCCACGGCATTCCCTGGAAGGGCAATTACAGCTCCTGGCTGGAACAGAAGGAAGATCGGCTCAAACACGAAGAAGCCGCCGAATCGGCCCGCCAGCGCACGATCAAGAAGGAACTCGAATGGGTCCGGCAGAACCCCAAGGGCCGCCAGGCCAAGGCCAAGGCGCGCCTGGCGCGCTTCGAGGAGCTGTCGTCGGTCGACTATCAGAAGCGCAACGAAACGCAGGAAATCTTCATTCCGGTCGCGGAACGCCTGGGCAACGAGGTTATCGAATTCCGCGACGTGGTCAAGTCCTTCGGCGACCGCGTACTGATGGACGGCCTGAGCTTCAAGGTCCCGGCTGGCGCAATCGTAGGCATCATCGGGGCCAACGGCGCGGGCAAATCCACCCTGTTCCGTATGATCACCGGCGCGGAAAAACCGGATTCTGGCGAGGTGCTGCGCGGCCAGACCGTGAAGCTGTCCCATGTGGATCAGTCGCGCGGGTCCCTGCCGGACGACAAGACGGTTTTCGAGGCCGTTTCCGACGGCGCCGATCT
This sequence comes from Castellaniella sp., assembly GCA_035572875.1. Lineage (GTDB taxonomy): Bacteria > Pseudomonadota > Gammaproteobacteria > Burkholderiales > Burkholderiaceae_B > Castellaniella. Next base: position 3,537 of record DATNAI010000245.1, read on the forward strand.
GCTCACGGTCGGCCGTTTCGAGGTGTCGTCGCGGGCTTATCTGGGGCGCTTCAACTTCAGGGGCGCCGATCAGAACAAGCAGGTGGGCAAATTGTCCGGCGGCGAGCGCGGCCGCTTGCACCTGGCCAAGACGCTCATTGCCGGAGGCAACGTCCTGTTGCTCGACGAACCGTCGAACGACCTGGATGTGGAAACGCTGCGCGCGCTGGAGGACGCCTTGCTGGAATTCGCCGGGTGCGTCATGGTGATCAGCCACGACCGCTGGTTCCTGGACCGCATTGCCACACATATCCTCGCGTTCGAGGGAGATTCACGTATCGTGTTCTTCGACGGGAACTATCAGGAATACGAGGCGGACAAACGGGCGCGCCTGGGTGAAGAAGCCGCGCGACCGCACCGTCTGCGGTACAAGGCGCTGAAATAGCGCGGGCTGCGGCAATGCGCGCGTGCCGTCCGGGGGCGACCCGGGGGGGCTGCCGCAACCGTTCCGGTCTCTTCGATGACGGAGGTTGGCATGGGGTCTGACAACATCGGTTCGGCTCTGTTGACGGCGCATCGCAGTCTGCTGCTGATCGTGGACATGCAGGACAAGCTGCTGCCCGCCATTGACGATGCGCAAGCGCTCGTGCAGCGTGTGGCGCGGCTGGCCCAGGCGGCTCGCCTGCTGTCCGTTCCCGTCTGGGCCACCGAACATTGGCGGGACAAGATCGGTGCGACGGATCCTTCGCTGGCGAGCCACGTGGACAGGATCCAGGCCAAGACGCATTTCAACGCCTGTCGGGAACCTGATTTCCTGCCCCATTGGCCTCATGGCCGGACCCGCGTGTTGTTGACAGGCACAGAGGCCCATATCTGCGTGTTACAGACGGGGTTGGGGCTGGCGCAGGCGGGTTACCGCCCGGTGCTGGTGAGGGATGGCGTGGGTTCGCGCCGGTCAGCGGACCACGAGGCGGCTTTACGCCGCTGGCGGTACTACGGGCTCGAGACGATCACGGCTGAGATGGCCCTTTACGAGTGGCTGGAGACCCCGGCACACCCGGCCTTTCGGGACGTGCTGCGGCTCGTGAAGTAACGCGCTGCCGCAGCTCGACACAAATGTAGTGTCGGCTCACATTTTTGCGCTGGGTGCTGGTATATAAAGGGAGCCACGATGCCACGTGGGCATTCCAGACATCATTCCAATGAATAGGAGAACTCCATGACCCTCACGACATTCGGAAAACTGAGCGTGGCCGCTCTGCTGGTCACCGCCATGGCCGGGTGTTCCTCCTGGGACAACATGAGCCACCGGCAAAAGGCGGCCGTCACGGGCGCCGGCCTGGGGGGCGTCGCGGGGGCCGTCGTTACGGGCGGCGGGATTCTGGGTACCGTCGGGGGTGCCGCGATCGGCGGCGTGATCGGCGACCAGATCGGGAAGAATCGGTAACGCGCTGCACCCTCAGCAGAAGTTACTGATGCATCGGGCGCCCTTCGGGGCGCCTTTTTTGGACGATCGCGCGCTTCGTCATCACCACGACGCATAAAAGCGACGACTTGTATCCAAAACGGGGGGCCAAACGGCGGAATA
>DATNAI010000246.1:0-6169 GCA_035572875.1 Castellaniella sp.
GGCAGGATGGCCAGTGAGGCCGGCCCCGAGCCCAGCCATGTGGCGGCTTCCTGCTGCTGGTGCGGCCCGCAGTAAGGCTGCTGGAGTTCCTTGGCGAACGCGCGGATGGTGGGGGTGACATCCTCGGTGAATTCGCTGTGCGCGAGCCCGGGCAGGTCCCATAGCCTCAGCGCGATTGCGGTCAGGTCGAATTGGTCGCTCAGACTCCGGATGATGTGTGCCGGAATCTGGCCGGCGTCGGGTTCCGCCAGCATGCGCGCGCACCATTGCATGAGGTCCAGGTTGATGCGTTCGTTGCTGCCGGCGTTCTGCAGCAGCTGCTTCAGCCGCAGTTCGTGTTCACGCAGCCGGGTCCGCAGCGTCAGGATCTGGCGCTCGCCCAGCGAGATGGCGCGCGCCTGATTGGGGTGCGGCACGCTCAAGTTGGCGAACACGTCGGCATGCGCCTCGAAGAAGTCGGGGTTCTGGGTCAGATAGTCTGCGATGGTCTGGGCGGTCAGGTCATCATGGGTCATGAGGCTTCCGTTCGAGAAAAGAGGGCACCGGTCATGGGTGCTGCACCCGGCCGTATGCGGGCTGGTGGAGGAATTATCGGGCAAAGCGCGAAGCGGAGCCAGAGATGGCGAACGCTGCGGCCTTGTTCGCCATTCAGGAGCCGCTACACCGAGAGATACCGGTGCTGCGTCTCCGTATCCCGCAACAGGTCCTCGCTGTCGGCCGTGTGAACGATGCGGCCCTTTTCCAGAATGTAGGCGCGCCGGGCATGGCGCAGCGCGAAGTGCACGCTTTGATCAGTGAACAGGATGGTCGTGGTCTTGGACAGTTCGTCGATCAGTCGGCCGATTTGCTGAACGATGACGGGCGCCAGGCCCTCGTTGGGTTCGTCCAGCAGCAGCACCCGCGGCTCGCTCATGAGTGAGCGCGCCACGGCCAGCATCTGCTGCTGGCCGCCCGACAGATGGCCGCCGTCCCGGTTGGCCAGTTCCGCGAGCATGGGATAGCGGTCGAAGATGCGTTCCACGGTCCAGGCGCGGGGTGCGCCGGGCCGGTGGTATTCGCTGATCTCCAGGTTCTCGCGCACGGTGAGCGTGGGGAAGATGCGCCGGTCTTCAGGCACCAGCCCGATGCCCAGGCGGGCAATGCGCCAGGTGGGCTGACCGGCGATATCCTGGCCGTCGAACAGAACCTGACCTTCGCGCGGAGGGGTGAGTCCCATGATGCTGCGCAGCGTCGTGCTCTCGCCGGCACCGTTGCGCCCCAGCAGGCAGACCGTTTCGCCGGCTGCCAGGGACAGGGAGACGCCCTGCAGGGCGTGACTTTCACCGTAGTAGGTGTGGATGTTCCGGACGTCCAGGATCATGCCGCCTCCATCATGTCGGCAGCTTCGTCGCCCAGGTAGGCGCGGCGCACTTCGGGATCGGCGCGCACGGCGGCCGGCGCGTCCAGGATCAGGCGGCTGCCGTGGTGCATGACGAGGATGCGGTCGGCCAGGTCGAACACCACTCGCATGTCGTGTTCCGTGACCAGGAAGGTGTAGTGATCGGTGCGGGCCAGAGTGCGGACCAGTTCCACGACCCGGCCCGTTTCGTCGGGGGTCATCCCGGCAGTGGGCTCGTCCAGCAGCACGAGCTCCGGGCGGGTGGCCAGCACCATGGCAATTTCCACCAGGCGCTTGTCGCCGTAGCTGATGGTGCCCGCCACGCGTTCGGACAGATGGGCCAGCGACAGTTCCGCGAGCAGTGCGTCCGCGTCCTCCTGGACGGCCGCGTTCACCGCTGCCCGATTGGCCCAGCGCCAGCTTTCGCGGCGTTGCGCGGTGACGGCGACTTCCACATTCTCGCGCACGGTCATTTCCGTGAAGATGTTGTTGATCTGGAAGGACCGTGAAATCCCCAGCCGGCTGATGACGTGCGGCGGCAGGCCGGTGATGTCGCGGCCCTTGAACTGGATGCTGCCGCTGCTGGGTACCAGGCGCCCGGAAAGCAGATTGTAGAAAGTGGTCTTGCCGGCGCCGTTGGGGCCGATGATGGCCAGGGTCTCGCCGGTGCGGACGTCCAGGTCGATGCCGGTCACGGCCTTGACGCCGCCAAAGTGCTTGTTCAGGCCCTGGACGCGCAGGATGCAATCGGATGTCATGGCTCAGCCCTGCGGTGGCGCGTCGGCAGGGCGCTGATGAGGGTGCCGAGGACGCCTCCGCGGAAGAACATCACCATGAGGGCGAGGATGATCCCCAGGAACAGCATCCAGGCCTGGGTGAGGCTGGTGATCCAGGTTTCCAGCAGGACGAAGATCCCGGCGCCCAGGAACGGCCCGAGAAAGTAGCCGCTGCCGCCCAGGATCGTCATCAGCACGGGCTCGGCCGACATGCTCCAGTGAGCGAGCTCCGGGCTCGCGATGCGCAGAAAGGGAGCCATCAGCCCGCCCGCCAGGCCCGCGAATCCGCCCGCGATCGTGAACGCCGCCAGCCGGTAGCGGCGGACATTGAGCCCGCAGAATGCCACCCGTTCCGGATTCTGGCGAATGGCGCGCAGAATCATGCCGAAGGACGAACCGCAGATCCGGTACAGGACGAGGCCGGCGATCACCACGATGGCGAGCACCACGTGGTAATACACGGCGGGATTGCCCAATGTGACTTTGATTCCCAGCCCCAGCGAGCCCACCGTGAAGCCCGAGATCCCGTCGCTGCCGTTGGTGACGGAGCGCCACTGGTGCACAACGCCGAACACCATCATGCCGAAGGCCAGGGTCAGCATGGCAAAGTACACCTGATCCAGGCGCACGCAGAAAAAGCCGATGATCAGCGCGAGAATCGTGCCGGCCAGGAATGACACCAGCAGGCACGCCAGCAGCGGCCAGTGCAGCGACTGCAGCAGCATGGCAGTCGCATAGGCGCCGATGCCATAGAACGCGGCGTGCCCGAAGCTCAGCATCCCCGTGTAGCCGAAGATCAGGTTGAAACTGGCCGCGAGCAGCCCCAGGATCAGGATCTGGGTGGCGATGAAGATGTAGAAGAAGGGGGCGATCCACGGCAGCGCGATCAGCGCCGCCAGCAGGATCGCGAGCCCTGTCCGCCCGGTGAGCGTGTTCATGCCGATCTCCTGGGGCCGAGCAGACCGTAAGGCTTGATGAGCAGCACCAGCGCCATGCCGATGAACGGCAGCACCAGATTGATTTCCGGCAGGTAGCGCCCGCCGAGGCCATGGATGAGACCCAGGACGATGGCGCCCAGCAGCGCGCCGGGGAAGCTTCCCAGGCCGCCGATCACCACCACGATGAAGCTTTCGATGATGATCTTGTCGCCCATGCCCGGGTCGATGGCGCGCATGGGCGCCGCCACCACGCCGCCCACGGCGGCGAGCCAGGCGCCGAAGGCGAAAGCGCCGGTGATGACCAGACGCGTGTTGATGCATAGCACCTGGGCCATTTCGCGGTCCAGCGCGGCCGCGCGCATGATCTTGCCGATGCGGGTTCGGTTGAACAGCAGCCACAGACCCAGCAGCGTCAGCGCTCCCATGGCCAGTACGAACGCGCTGTAGCGCGGATAGCTGAGTTCGCCGCCCAGATGAATGGCGCCTTGCAGCAGCGCGGGCGGATCGATGATGTGAATGCCCGGCCCCCAGATGAGCCGGGTGGACTCGTTCAGGATCAGCAACAGGGCGAAGGTCAGCAGCAGGCTGTCGGTGACTTCACGCTGGTAGATGAAGCGCAGCATGCCCCGGTCGATGGCCACCGCCAGGGCAGCCACCACCAGCGGCGCCAGCAGCAGCGTCAGCCAGAAGGGCATCCCCAGGCCGACGATGCTGGCGTACGCCAGGTACGCGCCCAGCATGTAGAGCGAGCCGTGCGCGAAGTTGATGACGTTGAGCACGCCGAAGACGATGTTCAGGCCCACTGCGATGATGAAAAGCAGCAGGCCTATGTCCAGGCTGTTCAGCAGCGCCAGGCCGAGGCCGCCCATGTCAGAGCTTGCAGGCGGGATCGACGGGAGGCGTGACCTTTGTGCCGTCGAAGTTGTGGATCTGCGTGAGCGAGCGGATCTTGTCGGCGGTGTTCATGGCGCCGGTCAAACCCCACGTCGGTCCAATGAGCGCCTGATGGTCTTCCTTGCGGAAGGTCAGGTCGCCCGTGGGGGCCTGCATGGTCATCCCGGACAGTGCGTTGATGATCTTGTCGCTGTCCACGGACCCGGCCTTTTCGAGGGCGGCCTTGAACGCGTAGATCGCGGTGTAGGCGCCTTCGGCGTTATAGCTGGGCGGGTGGTTGTAGGCTTTCTTGTAGGCTTCGACGAAACGCTTGTTCATCGGGGTATCCCACGACGCATACCAGTAGCGCGTGCCCAGCCAGACATTCTCGGGCATCTGGTCGCCGAGGGCCGTCAGGACCTCGGTCGCGGCGCCCACGTTCATGAAGATCTTGTAGCCTTGCTTGAAGAAGCCTCGTTCGTTGGCCTGGCGCACGAAATTCACCAGATCGCCGCCCCAGAGTGAAATCAGCACGCCGTCGGGTTTGCTCTGCATGACGCTGCTGATGAAGGGCGTGTAGTCCTCGGCGCCAAAGCGCGGGAAGGCAAGCTGGTCGCTCATGAGCACGACCTTGGGATTGTGGGCTTTCAGGTTGGTGCTGAAATACTCCCAGGACTGGTGGCCGAAGGCGTAGTCCGGCCCGATGGTCGTCCATTTGACCGCTCCGGTCTGGGCGGCGATTTCCGCGCCGCCCGCCATCATCTGCGCGACGTTCACGCTGTCGCGGAAGGTGTATTTGTTGCAGAGCTTGCCGGTCACGTCCGGCGTGGCGGCGTGCGTGATGATGAAGGGTTTGCCGAGCTCCGGCAGCACCGGCACCAGGCCCTGGGCCACGCCCGAGCTGTCCAGCCCCATCATCAGGTCGACCTTGTCCTGGTAGACCATCTTGCGTGCGACCTGGATGGCCGTGGCCGCCTTGCCCTGGCCGTCTTCGAGCTGCAGGTGCAGCTGGCGGCCCAGCACGCCGCCCTTGGCGTTGACCTCGTCGATGGCGAGCGTCGCGCCCTGCTTGGCGAATTCGCCGTAGGTGGCCGCGCTGCCGGACATCAGGTAGATCCCACCGATGCGGATGGGATCCTGGGCTTGGGCGGGGGAACTGGCCAGCAGACCTGCGATGGCGAGCGCACCCAGCACTTTGGTCGGTGAAAGCGTGTTCATGATTGTCTCCTCGGACTTTGCACTGGCGGCCGGCGTGTGCCCGCCGGGCCGTGAAAGGGGGGCCGCTATGGACGGCCTCATGTTGTGGGAAAAATGTAAAACAGTTGTTCGATAAAGTCAAAGATTCAAGGCGGGCCCTGCAGATAGGACTCCAGCAGGTGGCAGACGGAGCGTGCGTAGGTATTCACGTCGATCTCCTGGCGGCGGTATTTGCTGCGTTTGAGATACCAGTCCTGCATCAGTGCCTTGGTGAGCGAAGCGACCAGCCTTGCGTCGACGGCGCGGAAGGCGCCGATGGCCATGCCCTCCTGCAAGATGTCGAAGAAGATGTCCTCGATCTCTCGTGCCGCCTGCACGGCCTTCTGTCTTTCGGCGGGCGGCAGATGGCGCGCTTCCATGAAGGAGAAGCTGAACCAGTCCGGCATCATTTCGCTCAGGAACAGGTGCGTGCGTATGGCGGCCCGCAGCCTTTCCACGCCGGGCGCCGCTTGCTGCGTGCGGGTGTGCAGGGTCTTGCGGGTGAGCAGGAAGCCGTAGTCCTGAATGAGGTGAATCAGGTCGTCCTTGTTCTTGATGTAGGCATAGATGCCGCCGATGCTGAACCCCGACTCGGCGCACAGGTCGCGCAGCGACATGGCGTGAAAACCCTTGGAACCCGCCAGGCGCAGCGTGGCTTCCACGATGCTGGCCAGACCGTGAATGGCGACCGCTGGTTTCTTGATGCGGATGTGGTGATGATTTTCCTGCAGGAGCGCTTTGTAGATGTCGTCCCTGGACAGGCTCAATCCCGCCTTGAAGCCTTCGAAATCGTCCGGCACGTCAGGACTCCGCGCCGCTGTCGGGCGACCGGGCTGCCGAACGCACCTGATCACGCAGGATGTTCTTGCGGATCTTTCCCGTGGACGTCTTGGGCAGCGGTCCGAAGACGACCTGTTTGGGGATCTTGTACGACGCCATCCCGGTGCGGCAGAAGTCCACGATGTCCT
>DATNAI010000247.1:0-6295 GCA_035572875.1 Castellaniella sp.
TTGTCGATCTCGTCCAGGAACACGATGCCGTGCTGCTCCGCCAACGTGATTGCCTGCGTGCGCAGCTCTTCTTCGTTGATGCGGCGCGCCGCTTCTTCCTCGGTGATCAGGCGGAAGGCTTCCTTGACGGTGATCCTGCGCGATTTGGTCTTGCCCTGGGACAGGCCGGCGAACATGCCCCGCAACTGCTCGGTCATTTCCTCCATGCCCGGGGGGGCCATGATCTCCATGTGCGGTGCAGTCTGTGCGACTTCGACGTCGACCTCGGTGTCGTCGAGCTTGCCCTCGCGCAGCCGCTTGCGAAAGACCTGGCGGGTGTTGTTCTCTTCCCGTTCGGGTTCGCCGCGGGTGTTGCGGGGCGGGGGCAGCAGGGCGTCCAGGATACGATCCTCCGCGGCGTCCTCGGCCTGGGTGCGTACCTGGCGCGTGGCGCTTTCGCGCGTCTGCTTGACGGCCACCTCGATCAGGTCGCGGACGATGGTGTCCACGTCGCGGCCCACGTACCCCACCTCGGTGAACTTGGTGGCCTCGATCTTGATGAACGGTGCATTGGCCAGCCGCGCCAGCCGGCGGGCAATCTCGGTCTTGCCCACCCCGGTGGGGCCTATCATCAGGATGTTCTTGGGCACGATCTCGTGGCGCAGCGGCTCGGCGACCTGCTGGCGGCGCCAGCGGTTGCGCAGCGCCACCGCGACGGAACGTTTTGCCCGGTCCTGGCCGACGATGTGCTTGTCCAGTTCCGAGACGATTTCCTTGGGGGTCATATTGGTGGCGGACATGTGCTGCGGCCTATAGGGTTTCGACGATGTGGTTCTGGTTGGTGTAGATGCACAGGTCGCCCGCGATTTCCAGAGACTTTTTCACGATCTCGGCGGGGGGCATCTCGGTGTGCTCGAGCAGGGCCCGGGCCGCGGACTGCGCGTAGGCGCCGCCTGATCCGATGGCGGCGATGCCGTGCTCGGGTTCCAGCACGTCGCCGTTGCCGCTCAGGATCAGCGTGTGTTCCTGGTCGGCCACGATGAGCATGGCTTCAAGCCGGCGCAGCACGCGATCCGTGCGCCAGTCGCGGGTCAGCTCCACAGCGGCGCGCATCAGGTGCCCCTGGTGTTTTTCGAGCTTGGCTTCGAAGCGCTCCTGCAGGGTGAAGGCATCGGCGGTGGCCCCGGCGAAGCCGGCGAGCACCTTGTCGTGATAGAGGCGGCGGATCTTGCGGGCCGTGCCTTTGATGACGATATTGCCGAGCGTGACCTGGCCATCGCCCCCCAGGGCGACCGTGTCTCCACGGCGTACGGAGACGATCGTGGTGGCGTGAAATTGTTCCATAGGGCTCTCGAGTATTGAGAACATCATATGGAGACGGGCGGGGGGAATTCAAGAGAGCGCGGAGATGGCGCGTGTCGTCATCCGCCCGCGATGGGGCGGATCGACGTTGCGGAACGCGGCGGTCCTGGGGGCCGCCGGATGACCTGTGTCGGCCGTCAGTCGCCGTAGAGCTTCTGGCGCATTTCGCGGCGTTCCTGGGCTTCGAGCGACAAGGTGGCCGTCGGCCGCGCCAGCAGGCGGGCAATGCCGATGGGTTCGCCGGTTTCCTCGCAATAGCCGTATTCGCCCGCGTCGATGCGCGAGATGGACTGCTGGACCTTTTTCAGCAGTTTGCGTTCGCGGTCTCGCGTGCGCAGTTCCAGCGCGTGCTCTTCTTCGATCGTCGCGCGGTCGGCGGGATCCGGCACATATTGGGTTTCGCGCAGGTTTTCGGTCGTGGCGCCTGCATTGGTGAGGATTTCGTGTTCGAGCTGGTGCAGTCGTTCCCGGAAGAACGCGAGCTGGGCTTCGTTCATGTAGTCCTTTTCCGGCATCGCCAACAGTTCCTTTTCGGTCAGCACCCGGACCGGAGATTTTGTGCTGGATTTGCTAGCCATGTTGCGTCCCTCTTGGTTTGCCTGGCTCATTCAAGCCAGGCATTGTTCGAGTCCCTGGGTGAAGATGTCCCGGGGCAGTTTACGGCCGATGAAGACCATGCGTGTATTCGGTTTTTCACTGGCTTGCCAAGCCTTGCCGGGTTCGGCGCCCATGAGCATGTGCACGCCCTGGAATACCATGCGCCTCTTGACGCCCTTGATGTAGAGAATGCCTTTGTAGCGCAGCAGATCGGTGCCGTAGACCTGGACGATGCCGGACAGGAAGTCTTCCAGCCGCTCGGGGTCGAAGGCGCGGTCCGAACGAAACAGGAACGACCCGATCGCGTCATCGTGATGCGCGTGATGATGGTCGTGGTTGCAGTTCGGTCCGCACTCGTGGCCGTCTTCGTCGTCGTGTTCATGATCGTGGTGATGGTGCTCGTGGTCGTGGTCGTGGTCTTGTTCGTTCAGGAACTCCGGGTCGATGTTCAGGATGTCGTCGATGTTGAACCCGCTGACGTCCAGCAGCGTCCGCAGATCCGTTTCGCCGAAATGCACGGGGGCAATGCTGGCCCGCGGGTTGATGTGCATGAGTCGTGCCCGCAGTGCTTCGTAGTCGGCCTCGTTGACCAGATCCCGTTTCGAGATCAGGATGCGGTCGGCGAAGCCGACCTGGCTTTGGGCTTCTTCCTGGCGGTCCAGCGTGGCCATGCCATGCTTGGCGTCCACGACTGTAATGACGGCATCCAGCCTGTAGGTTTCGGCGATGTCATCGTCCATGAAGAACGTCTGGCACACCGGCCCGGGGTTCGCCATGCCGGTGGTTTCGATGATGACGCGGTCAAAGCGCAGCGCCCCGGCTTCCCGTTGTACGGCCAGGTCGTTCAAGGCCCGCACCAGATCCCCCCGAACCGTGCAGCAGACGCAGCCATTGCTCAGTTGCACGATCTGTTCTTCGCTGTCCTGCACCAGGACATCGTTGTCGATGTTTTCCTCGCCGAATTCGTTTTCGATCACGGCGATGCGCTGGCCGTGATATTCGGTGAGAATGCGGCGCAGCAGCGTGGTCTTGCCTGCGCCCAGAAAGCCCGTGAGGACAGTCACGGGAATCAATGTGTCAACGGAAGGGGATGGATTTGCGGCGTTCATGAAGTATCTCTGCGTCGCGCTCACGAAGACGGCTTCGACCGAAGCCATCTGGCGCGATAAAAGCTAGCAGATGATTACATCATAGCCTGGGGGTTTGGGCAAACTTGCTGCACGTTCATGCCTGTTTGACGGCTCGGCGGGGCCTGCGGCACGCGCCGCCTGCGCCTGTCCGCGCGGACCGGCCATGGGCCCTGCCGGACCGCCATGCCGGCTCATGGCATCGGAACGGGGGGCCTTATGGGCGGAGTGATGCGCAGGCCTCGTCAGTTCCCGACCTGCTGTTCCGCCCGATCGGGCAGCGTACTGGTCGAGGGTTTGGAATGCGCCCCCAGCGTCACGCCGTTCACGGTCTGGCCGTAGAGATCGTCCGGGCCCCCGTGGTGCGCCTTGGTGGTGGCCTGGAGGTTGCCGGCGAAGCGCGGATCTTGCGGCCGGTCGTGTGCGTTGATGAAGTAGGCCACGTCCCAGGCTTCCTGTTCGCTCAGGGTGCCTCCCTGGCTGAGCGGCATGTTGGCATGGATGAAGGCGGCCGCCGTCTTGATGGAATGCATGCCGGCGCCCCAATTGTAGGAGTCGTCGCCCCACAATGCCGGGAATACCGTGTGTCCGGAAGCGTCCTGCTGGCCCTTGCCGTCGGCGTCGTGGCACAGCGCGCAATGCTGGGTATAGACCTTCTGGCCGCGCACGTAATCCGCCGGCTGCGCGGGTTTCGCCAGTTCCGGGAATCCCTGGCCGGCCAGCTTGACCCCCGTGGGGGCGCCTTTGGCCATCCAGTACATGTAGCTCTCGAGCGACATGATGGTTCTGCTGTCGGCCGGCGGCATGCGGCCGTTCATGCTGTAGAGGAAACAGCCCTGAAGCCGTTCGGCCAGCGTGTTGACGTGGCCGTTCTTCGACCGGTAAGCCGGGTAGAGCACGTAGGCCGCCCACAGCGGCGCTGAACCGGCCTTGCGGCCCGCATCCAGGTGACAGCTCGCGCAATTCATGGAGTTGCCCACGTATTGTCCGGCGAATTTTTTCGGATTCAGGAAAATGTCCTGGCCATGGCGGATCGCATCGCCGAAGGCCCCGCTCGGAATCGCGTCGGCCGCGGGTGGGGTGAACGCGGGCGCGTCCGATGCGGCGTTGGCAGTTCCCGCCCCCAGCGCCAGCGCCAGCGTCCCGGTGGCGAGCGCGGCCGCAATGAGTCGTGTAGCCATTATTTCGCTCCTTTGCCGGATGCCGCCTGGGGCAGAGCGGAGAAATAGTCCGCCACGGCGGCGATCTGGGCGTCGTTCATGCGCTTGGCGATGCCGCTCATCAGGCCCTGGGGTCCGCCGGGGCGTTGCCCGGCCCGCCATTGCGTGAACTGTTCCACGATATAGGTCTTGCTCAGTCCCGCGAGGGCGGGAAAGTGCGGCCCGACTCCGATGCCACCGGGCGCATGGCACTGGATACAGGCCGGAATCTGTTGCGCCCAGTCCCCCCGGTTGGCGATCCAGGCACCGGCATCCTGTGCATTCGGCTGTGTGTCGACCTGTGCCGCGAGCTTGTCCGCATCCCAAGGGGCGGGCAGCGTGCGGATGTAGGCGACCACGGCGGCGCGCTGCGCGGATGTCAGCGCGGTGGCGATGGGTTTCATGATGGGATTGACGCGTGATCCGTCGGCGAATGCCTGAAGCTGGGCCGACAGATAGTCCGCACCCTGGCCGGCCAGGAACGGGAAATTGGCTGCCGCCATGCCTTCGCCCTGTGCGCCGTGGCAGGTGATGCAGGCCGTGACGCCGGTCGCGCCCTGGGTGTAGACCTGCTTGCCGGCGTCGACGGCCGGTGATGCCGCCTGAGCCAGTCCCGCGACCAGCAGCGCGCCGCCGGCCATCAGAGAGCCCAGGAGTCTGCGTCGGCATCGGTTTGAGGAAATCATGTCGCGCGTCTCCCGGTTCGTCTCGTGGTGAAGCCATTATCGGACAAGTGGCGGGGCACCATCACACGCGCGGGTTCCAGCAGCGGCCCGAAAAGGTTACCGGGTTTGTCGCTCAGTCCTTGCTGGTGCGATGGGCGCGCGGGTGAGCCTGGTCGTAGGTGGCGGCCAGGTGCTGGAAATCCAGCCGGGTGTAGATCTGGGTCGTGGAAATGTTGGCGTGGCCCAGCAGTTCCTGGACGGCGCGCAGGTCATGGGCCGACTGCAGCAGATGGCTGGCGAAACTGTGGCGGAGGCTGTGGGGATGCACGTGCAGCGGCAGGCCCACCTTCCGGGCCAGAGCCTGGAGCTGGAGTTCGACCACGCGCGGGCTGATGCGCCGCCCGCGGGCACCCAGGAACAGCGCGGCCCGCGTGTCGGCATCCGGCTCGGGCCGCAGCAGTCGGTCGCGGACGTCGAGCCACTGCTGGATCGCGGCGATGGCGTGGCGCCCCAGCGGCACGGTTCGGGTCTTGTGGCCCTTGCCCAGCACGGTGGCCTCGGCCTCGGGGATCTGGATCCAGCTCTGTGACGTGTACCCCGATTCGTGCACGGGCCGCCAGTCCAGGCTGACCAGTTCCGACAGGCGCAGCCCGCTGGAGTACAGCACCTCGAACATGGCCATGTCGCGCCGCTCGACCGGCGTGTTGGCGGGAGGGAGTTGAGTGCGGTCCAGCAATGCCTGAGCCTGGTCGACCGACAACGCCTTGGGCAGGCTGCGCGGGATCTTGGGGGCGCGTATGCCGTGGGCCGGGTTGCGGGACAGCCCGGCGGCGGGCGCCCGCCACTCGAAGAAACTGCGCCAGGCCGACAGCGCCCGCGCCAGGCTGCGCGGCTCGTGGCCTTGCGCATGCAGGCGCGCCAGGGCTTGGCGAATGTTCAGCTCGCCCAGCGAGTCCAGCGATTGTTCCGGAAAGCAGGTTTGCAGTGCGTGCAGATCGCGCCGGTAGGCCGCCACGGTGTGTTCCGAGTAGCGTTGCTGTGCACCGAGCTCCCTGAGCCACGATTCCACGAGCCCGGCGTCGGATGGAGTGCCGGCAGCCTCCGGGGATCGGCCGGCACTCGCGGCTCCCGGGGCGTCGGACCGATCTTCGCGCGGGTTTTCCGGCGTGGACACTAGGCGGCCTCGGGGACGGGCGCGGCGAGCCTGCCCAGTGCGGCGCCCGCCAGTGTGCCGATCAGCTCCAGGAACGTGGTGCCCATGTCCGGGGTGAATCGTTGTGCGTCGTCCGACCCCATGACCAGGAGTCCGACGGGGTCCGCGCCGGACGCGGTGCGCAGCGGCAGGATGGCCAGTGAGGCGGGCTCC
>DATNAI010000248.1:0-11525 GCA_035572875.1 Castellaniella sp.
CGCACCGAGAGCGAAAGACGCCGGCCCGCCACACGAATCTGGCGCCCCACCGTATCGAACGCCAGCGGACCGCATTCCAGCACCGTCTGCGCCTTGCCGTGATTGCGCCGGGCGAGCGCCCGCACCCGCGCGGCCAGTTCGGCCAGATCGAAGGGCTTGGTCACGTAGTCGTCGGCACCCGCATCCAGCCCGGCCACCCGATCGTCCAGCCCGTCCCGGGCCGTCAGGATCAATACCTGGCCCTGATAGCCGCTTCCCCGCAGATGCCGCAGCACCTCGAGCCCCCCCATGCCGGGGAGGTTCAGGTCCAGCAGCAACAGGTCATAGGCCTGCCCCGCAACGGCACCCTCGACACGGTCGCCTTCCTTGAGCCAATCCACCGCATAGCCCTGGCTGGACAGGAATTCCTGCAGCGCATGGCCGAGAGTGGTGTCGTCTTCGATGACTAGAACTCGCATGAGGTGATTCTAGCCTGAACCCGTCACTCGACGTCACCGATGCGGGGCGCCGGTTACATTGTTGACGCCAGGCTGTGTGACGAAGCCCAGCCGCTTCATCCCAGACGCGCGCGCAGCGCCCATGATTCGAGCCAGCAGCCCGTAGCGCGTGTCCACATCGGCCCGTATGCGAATTTCGGGTTGAGGATCCAGCGCCGCCTGCTGCGCGAACAACGCAGACAGGTCGCCTTCGGCGACCGGCCGTTCGTTCCAGAACAGCCCGCCTCGCGCATCGACGGCCAGGTCGACCACCCGCGGCTTTTCGTCGGCCGGCTGGGCGCTGACCTGCGGGACGTTGATGCGGATCGTATGGCTGAGCAGAGGCGCGGTGATGATGAAGATCACCAGGAGCACCAGCATCACGTCGATGAGCGGGATCATGTTGATCTCCGACATCGCCGAACCCTGGTGCCGGGAATCGAAGCTGCCAAAGGCCATCTCAGGCTCCTCGTTTCGCGGCGAGACTGATGGGGCGGCCGCGCCGCTCGTGTTCGCCGTCATCGACCGGCTGGCCGGTGGTCAGAAACGTGAACAGGTCGTGGGCGAACGCGTCCAGCCGCGCCAGGTACACGCGATTGATGCGCACGAAGGCGTTGTAGCCCAGCACGGCCGGTATGGCGACCGCCAGCCCCAGGCCCGTCATCACCAAAGCCTCCCCCACGGGTCCCGCGATGCGGTTGATGGTCACCCCGTCGGACATGCCAATGCTGAGCAGCGCGTGATACACCCCCCACACCGTGCCGAAGAGTCCGACGAAGGGCGCCGTCGATCCCACCGAAGCCAGCACAGTCAGGCCGTTTTCCAGCCGGGCGGTCTCCTCGTCGATGACCTTGCGAATGGTCCGCGTCACGAACGCCGCCGTGGAACCACTCTCCTCGAGCTTCAGCGCGCCGTATCGGGCGTGATGCTTCTGCGCATGAATGGCGTGGCTGGCCAGATGGGCAAAGGGTTCAGTGGCCCCATGAGTCGCGATCTCGTTCTCGACCTGCTCCAGCGAGCTGGCAGCCCAGAACTCGGCCAGGAATTGCTTCGAACGATGGCGAATGCGCAAATGGGTGAAGGCCTTTGCGAGGATCAGATACCAGCTTGCCAGCGACATCGCCAGCAGAAAGACGAACAGTGACTTGCCGATCAGATCGCTCTGACCCACGAAGTGCGCGACCCCCAGGCCATTGGCAGCCGTCGCCGCAGGCGCCGCGGCCAGCGCATGAGCGCCGGCCCCGATGGCCCCCGAGGCCGCTGCCGCACCGGGATCGACGCCGCTGACCTGGGCCACCGTCAGCACGAGGTTATGAACGAGATCCAGCATCATGAGTGCAACCTTTTACCAAGAGATCTATAGAACGAAATCAAAGGGAATGTCCACCCGGGCCGGATAAGCGACACCGTTTTCCGTATAAGGCCGGAAACGCGCCTGGCGCATGGCCTGGACGGCCGCCTCGTCCAGCCGGGCGTAGCCCGAGGAACGCTGTACGGTCACATCGGCCACGCGGCCCTGCGGTGAAATCAGCACGCGCAACATGACACGCCCCTGCTCGCCCCGCCGCTCGGACAGCCGGGGGTAGACCGGTGTGGGACGCTTGCCCAGGTAGTCCACCTGGCCGACGGTCCGGGGCCGGTCCGCGTCCACCGGCCGCCGCTGTCCCTCGGAGGCGGGGCTCGGTTGCGCCCGGCTGTCAGCCGAAGGGGATGAAGAAGCCGTCGGCAATGGGTTCGCCTCGTGATCGGGCGCACTCCTGACCGGCTGGGCGGGACGGGGATTACGGACAGGCACCGGCTTCGGTCTCGGCTTCGATTTCGGTTTGGGCCGGGACTCGGGCTTGGGCAGGGGCTCGGGCTGGAGCTTGGGCACCGACTGCTCGCGCGATTCGGGCTCGGATTCGTCGTCGGGCTGCGGTTCGGCCGCGGGTTGGAGCTCAGGCTCGGTCGCCTCGCTGACAAGCGCTGGCTGCGGCTCGGGTGCGGGCGCCTCGTTCACAGGGAGCGCTGGCGGTCGCTCAGGCTCTGGCACTTGCTCCGTGGCGGCTGCGGATTCAGCCGGCCCCGGCGCCGGTGTCAGTTCCACGAACTGCACGTCCAGCGCCTCCGGCTGCCCCTGGGCCACCTGCGCCACCGGGGATGACAGCACCATGGCCAGCACCGCCGCATGCAGACCCAATGCTGCGAGAGCGGCAGTAGCCTTCTGCCACGGGCAGCGCGAAATGCGTGAACGCATGGAAACCATCAGTTCCTACCACGAGAAGATCGGCATTTTAACAATAATGAAAACGATTCTCAATACACAAAAGACACGCCCAAATGTTGATCCAAAGAAATAACTGTTTACTTCTTTAATGAAACTTCACCCCGACCGATACAGTCTGTGAGACAGGAGACACTCCTTTTCTTTCACCGATCAAGAGGCCGAACAACACCATGCCCAGAATCTCTGCCCTGTGGGCCACCGCTTTGTGTGCCCTGTGCCTACAGACCGCCGCACTGGCCGCCGACACGCCTCCCGCCGGCATCTATCTCTCCACGGATTATCCGTCCATTACGCTGCAGGCCGGCCAGACCTCCACGGTATCGCTGCAACTTCGCAACCAGGCCACGCCGCCTGAACGCCTGGCGCTTTCCCTGACCGGCGTTCCCAAGGACTGGAAGGCCACACTGCTGGGCGGCGGGCGCCCCGTGGAGTCGGCCATGCCCTCCAGCAACGACTCGCTGAGCCTGCAGCTCCACCTGGACATCCCCAAACAGGACGCGAAAAGCCAGCACACGATCACGGTCCATGCCGACAATGGTCAACGCCACCTGAGTCTGCCGATCGACGTAAGGCTGGCCACCCAATTGCCGGCGCAACTCTCCGTCAGGCCGGAACTGCCGCAACTCACGGGATCTGCCACCACCTCGTTCGACTATCAACTCACGGTCAAAAACGAAAGCGGGCAAGATGTCCTCGCAAGCCTGGCGGCCCAGGCACCACAGTACTATGACGCCACCTTCACCGAAGGCTACGGTACGCAACAAATCAGCGCTGTCCCCATCAAGGCCGGCGAATCCAAGACCGTGAAATTGCACGTTCGCCCCCCCGTCTCGGCAGCCTCGGGCGAACATGACATTCAGGTGCAAGTGGCGGCTGACGGGGTCAAGGCGGCGACTACGCTCAAGCTCGACATCACGGGACAACCGGCCCTCACGCTCGCCGGTCGGGACGGACTGATGAGCACCCGGGCGCAGATCGACCACGCCAGCACCATGCCACTGGAGCTGCGGAACACCGGCACCGCCGTGGCCCAGGACATCAAGCTGGACAGCACTGCGCCTTCGGGCTGGAAGATCAGTTTCGAGCCCTCGCAAGAAGCGCATCTCGAACCGGGCAAGACCGCCGAAGTGCAGCTTCACATCACGCCGTCGGCCCAGTCGCTGGCGGGAGACTACATGGTGAAGCTGCACGCCCGCTCGGGCGGACAATCGGCTGACGGCGATCTGCGGGTCTCGGTCACGACGTCCTCGCTATGGGGCATCACCGGCGCCATCCTGATCGCCATCGCGCTGCTCGTGCTGATCGGCGCGGTCGCCCGGTACGGACGGCGATGAGCCGCGCGGCCATCACTGCCCAGGGGCTGGGCAAGGACTACGGCCGGCGCACCGTCGTCCAGTCGCTGGACTTCGACGTCCGGGCGGGTGAGGTCTTCGGCCTGCTGGGCCCCAACGGGGCCGGCAAGACCACGACCATCCTGATGCTGATGGGGCTGACCGAAGCGACCCGGGGCGAGGTACGGGTCCTGAGCGAAGATCCCTGGCGCAACCCGCTGGCCGTGAAGCGCCAGATCGGGTACATGCCCGACTCCGTGGGTTTCTACGACTATCTGAGCGCGCGCGACAACCTGCGCTTCACCGCACGGCTGCTCGGGATCCCGGCTGCGGAACGGGACAGCCGCATCGAACAAGCGCTGGGGCGCGTCGCCCTGGAGGACCGCATTGACCAGCGCGTGGGCACGTTCTCGCACGGCATGCGCCGGCGCCTGGGTCTGGCCGAGATCCTGCTCAAACGCGCGCCCATCGCCATCCTCGACGAGCCCACATCGGGACTGGACCCGCAATCCACGGAATCCTTCCTGCGCATGATCGAGAGCCTGCGCGAAGACGGCACCACCATCCTTTTATCTTCTCACTTGCTGGACCAGATGCAGCGCATCTGTGATCGGGTGGCCCTCTTCAATGCCGGGCGCATCGCGCTCATGGGTCCCGTCCGCGAGCTGGCCCGGCAGGTGCTGGGCGGATGCAGCCACGAAATACGCGTGGAAGCCGACGGCGCGGATCTGCATCAGGCGCTCGCCGCAGTGCCCGGCGTGAAATCGGTCCGCGTCGACGCGGACGGCGGCTACATCCTGCAGGCCGAGGCGGACGTACGCGCCCAGGCCGCCCAGGCCGCAGTGCTGGCCGGCGCCCGGCTGCGCGGGCTGGCCGTCAGCACGCCGAGCCTGGACCGCATCTATCACCACACCTTTGCCGAGGATCCCGCATCATGAATGACCACCGCATCGGTTCACCCTGGAACGGCACGGGAGCGGTCCTGTCCAAGGAACTGGCGGACCACATGGGCAGCGCGCGGATGCGCATGCTGGAATGGCTCGTCGTGCTGACAGCGGCCGCCGCGCTCTATGGCGCCATCCAGGGCATCCGCCAGACCACCGCTTCCGACCCGTTCGTATTCCTGCGCCTGTTCACCGACACGCGGGCGCCGCTGCCCTCCTTTGCCGCGCTGCTGGGCTTTCTGATCCCGCTGGTCGCCATCGGCCTCGGATTCGATGCCATCAACGGCGAATACAGCCGGCGCACCATGAGCCGGCTGCTGTCGCAACCGCTGTACCGCGACGCGCTGCTGCTGGGAAAATTCCTGGCCGGTCTCGCCGCACTGGCCATCTGCCTGACGTGCTTGTGGTTGCTGGTGATGGGCGCGGGTCTCATCTTGCTCGGAGTGCCGCCCAGCGTCGAAGAAGTGTTGCGCTCGCTCATGTTCCTGCTGGCCGCGCTGGCCTACGCCGGCGTGTGGCTGGCGGTGGCGCTGCTGTGCTCGGTGGCCTTCCGGTCAGCCTCGACATCGGCGCTGGTCGCGCTGGGTCTCTGGCTGTTCTGCGCCCTGCTCTGGCCCATGCTGGCACCCGCCATCGCCCAGGCCATCGCCCCGCCCGATCTCGCCACCCTGCTGGCGGGCGGGGTGGACATGCACACCACCGCCTGGCAGCAGGCGCTGCTGCATGTTTCCCCCACCACCCTGTTCAATGACACGGCCATCACTTTGCTGAGCCCGTCCACACGGACGCTGGGCCCCGTGTTCCTGTCGCAGATCCAGGGGGCACTGCTGGGCAGCCCGCTGCCGCTCTCGCAGAGCCTGGCCATCATCTGGCCGCAGTTCACGGGACTCATTGCCGCCGTGGTGCTGCTGTTCACGGCCGGCTATGTCGCATTCCAGCGCCAGGAAGTCAGGGCCTGACCCGGATGGATCTTCGGCGCCCGGGCCCGATGCGGGCCCGCGACCCCGCGCGGTGACGGTCGCGCGGGCAGCGGTCCGGCTCAGACGCCGAGATAAGCCTGCAGGACGCGCGGGTGATTGAGCAGCTCGGAGCCGGTTCCGCACAACGCCAGGCTGCCGTTTTCCAGGACATAGCCCTGCTGGGCGAGCCGCAGCGCCTGGCGCACATTCTGCTCGACCAGGAACAGCGTCAGGCCATCGGCGTTGATGGCCCGCAGGGCACGGAAGATCTCCTGGACCAGCAGCGGGGCAAGCCCCATGGAGGGTTCGTCCAGCAGTAACAACCGGGGCTTGGCCATGAGCGCGCGCGCGATGGCCAGCATCTGCTGCTCTCCGCCCGACAGGTTCCCCGCCATGCCTTCCAGCCGTTCCTTCAAACGCGGGAACAGCGAAAACACGTAATCGAAGTCCTGAGGCGAGCCGCCGCTGCGCCGGCGATAGGCGCCGAGCTCCAGATTTTCCCGGACCGTCATGCGGGTCAGGATGCAACGGCCTTCCGGCACCTGGATGATGCCGCGGGCCACGACCTGATGGGGCGGCAGGCGGGTGATGTCCTCACCCTCGAAGAGCACGGCTCCGGAAGCTTTCGCCACCAGACCGGACAGGGCCAGCAGCGTGGACGACTTGCCGGCTCCATTGGCGCCGACCAGGGCCGTGATGCCGCCCTGTTCGAGCGCAAAATCGATGCCCCGCACCGCTTCCACGTGCCCGTAACGTACCCCCAGGCCGCGTACCTCGAGCACCGCGCTCATGCCGCCTCCTCGTCGCGCCCCAGATAGGCTTCGATGACATCCGGATTGTTGCGGATGGCCTGCGGCTCCCCGCAGGCAATGATGCGGCCGAAGTTCAGCACCGCCACCTGGTCGCACAACCCCATGACGAAGTGCATGTCGTGTTCGATCATCAGAATCGTGTAGCCGCGCGCCCGGATCGCCTGAATGTCCTTCATGAGTTCCGCGCGTTCACCGGTATTCATACCGGCCACGGGCTCGTCCAACAGGAGCAGCCGGGGTTCCGACGCCAGCGCGCGCGCCAGTTCCAGGCGGCGCTGCTCGCCATAGGACAGATTGTTGGCCAGTTCGTGCGCCTTGTGATCGAGCTTCATCCACGTGAGCAGTTCCAGCGCCCGCTCCCGCGCCGCGGATTCCTGGCGGCGAAAGCCCTGCAATCCGAGCAGCAGCGAGGCCACGCCATAATCCATGTGGCGGTAAGCCCCCACCACGACGTTCTGGAGCAGTGTCATCTCCTTGAACAGCCGGATGTTCTGGAAGGTGCGGGCCAGGCCCAGGCGCATGATGCGATGCGGCTTCATCCCCACCAGCGCCCGGTCATCGAACTGGATGGTCCCCGCCGCGGGAGTGAGCAAACCCGTGATCAGATTGAAGATCGTGGTCTTGCCGGCGCCATTGGGCCCGATCAGCCCGAAAATCGAACCGGGCGACACCTGGAAATTGACGTCCTGCAGCACTTGCAGTCCGCCGAAATGCACCGAGACATTGGACAGTTCAAGCACGGCGGCGCCCCCGTTTGCCCAGCCACTGCGCATACCGCGCAGGGTCCCAGATGCCTTGCGGCAGGAACAGCACGATGAGCACCAGGATCAACCCATTGGCCACCAGGCGGAAATGATCCAGGCCGCGCAGGAGTTCCGGCAACAACGTGATGATCGTGCTGCCCAGCACGGGGCCCAGGAGGCCGTTGATCCCGCCCAGGATCGTCATGGTCAGGATTTCCACCGCCCGCTCGAATCCGTATTCGTTGGGGCCGATATAGAACGTCAGGTGCGCGTCCAGCGCACCGGCGAGTCCGGCCACGGCCGCCCCGAGCACGAACGCCAGCATCTTGTTGGCCACGAGGTTCACGCCCATCAGGCTGGCCGCCGTCTCGTCCCCCCGGATCGCGTCGAAAGCGCGGCCGATCCGGGAAACCCTCAGCCGCCACAGCACGAACAACACCAGCACCACGGCCAGCAGCACGTGCCACCATTGCGTGAGCGGCGGGATGCCGTTCAGCCCCAACGCGCCGCCCGTGAGCGATGGGGTGTTCAGCACGAACACGCGCACCACCTCGCCAAAAGCCAGCGTGGCCATGGCAAGATAAACCCCCGACAGCCGCAGGGTCGGCAAGCCGATGATGGCGGCTGCCAGCGCCGGCACGATCATCCCCGCGAGCAGCGAGACAATGAAGGGCGGCGCGAAATTCACCGTGAGCAGCGCTGCGGAATAGGCGCCAATGCCCATGAAGGCGGCGTTGGCAATGGACAGCATGCCGCAGTCCAGGGTGAGCCAGATCGACAGTGCCAACAGGGCGTTGGTGCCCAGTGACAGCACCACGTTGCTGTAGATGGCCCAGAAGGTCTCGAATGCATCCATGTCCGTGTCATGCCTTGCGTTGGACGGCCTTGCCAAACAACCCCTGAGGGCGCAGCAACAGCACCAGAAACAGCAATCCGAAAGCCACGGCATCGCGCATCGTGGAGCCCACGTATGCGACCGACAGAACCTCCGAAAACCCCAGGAACAGCCCGCCGAGCATCGCCCCCGGAATACTGCCCAACCCACCCAGAATCACCACTGCGATGCCCTTTTGCAGCATGGGTTCGCCCATGAGCGGATACAGTGCATCCGAGTACAGGCCGATCAGCACGCCAGCGATGCCGCCCAACCCGCCCGCCGCGAAAGACGTGGTCAGAAACAGCCGCTCCACATCGATCCCGAGAAGCCAGGCCGCCTTGGGCGATTCCGCCACCGCCCGCAGCGCGCGCCCGAAACGGGTGCGGCGCATCAGGACCATGAGCAGCACCATCAGCGCCACCGACAGGAAAATGATGCCCAGCTCCACGACCGTCACGCGCAGGCCCGCCAGTTGCAGGGTATCGGTGGAGACGGTGCCATGGGGAAAGCGCTGATTGTTGGGCCCAAAAATGCCTTGGGCGCCATTGGTGAGGATGATGCTGATGCCGATCGTGGCAATCATGGCAATCAGTTGCGGGGCCCCCCGCCGGCGCAGCGGCTTCAGGACCAGCCGGTCGATCACGGCAGCGCCAAGTCCCGCCACCGCAAAGGCGATCAGCAGCGCCGCCCAAAGCGGCACCCCCAACCCGGCGATGACGTACAGCGCCACATAGGCGCCCACCATGAAAATCGCGCCGTGCGAGAGGTTGATGACGTCCAGGACGCCAAAGATCAGCGTGAAGCCCAGCGCAAACAGGGCATAGACGCACCCCAGCGACAGGGCATTGACAAGTTGTTGTGCCAGCATGGGACTCGTGTGCTGTTTGGTTGATTCGGATGCCTACATTCGTTCGGCGCCTGAACGGAAGAACCAGACAGGACACTGCCCACGCGGGCACAGGATCGCGCCTATTTCTCGATGGTGTACTTGCCGTTGCGCGTCACGCTGATGATGGCGGTCTGCTTGGCGTCGTATCCGGCCGGCTGCCCTGCCTTGGTCTTGGCCTGGACGAACTCGAACGCACCCGTGGCCCCTGTCCACTTGACGGCCGGCAGCGCATCGCGCAGCGCCGCGCGATCCTTCGCCAGATTGCCGGAAAGCTTCACCTGCTTCAGGGCCTGTGCCGCAACATAGGTCGCGTCATAGGATTGCGCCGCGAACTGATCGGGGGCCGCACCGTATTTGGCCTTGTAGGCGGCTACGAACTTGGTGTTCTCCGGCGTGTCGTTGTCGATCGACCACGGGCTGCCCACCCACAGGTCGTTGGACGCGTCGCCCGGTGCCAGCGTGAAGATCTTGACGGAATTCATGCCGTTGCCGCCGATGAACGGCAGCTTGATTCCGAGTTGGCGCGCCTGCACCATGATCGGGCCGCCTTCGGCCATCAGCGCCGACAGCACGATGGCATCCGGATGCGTGCTCTGGATCTTTGTCAGTTGCGCCTTGAAATCCACGTCGCCCTTGGCGAACGTCTCGGTCGTGGTGACGGGAATCTTCAGGTCGGACAGCGCCTTCTTGAAGTTGTCGTACCCGCTGACCGTGAAGACGTCGTCATTCCCGTACAGTACGGCGACTTTCTTGATGCCGAGCTTGCGCTGGGCGACGGACAATGTCACCGGCAGCACGTCCGCCTCGGTCACTGAATTGCGGAAGATATAGTTGCCGATGGAGGTGATTCCGTCCGCCGTGTTCGACGTTCCGAAGGCCACCGTCTTGGCCCCTTGGGCAATCGGGTCCGCAGCCTGTGCCGAATTCGACAAGGTGGGTCCGAAGATCATCAGGACTTTGTCCTGGAAGATCAGCTTTTTGAAGACATTGATGGCGTCGTCTTTCTTGCCCTGCTCGTCTTCAACCACGAACTGGATCTTGTTGCCGTTGATGCCGCCCGCGGCGTTGATCTCCGACGCGGCCAACTGGAAGCCGTTCTGGATCGAATGACCATATTGGGCAGCGGGGCCCGACAGAGCCTCCGCCATACCGATCTTGATGTCGGCCGCCTGGGCCGCTGACAGACTGCCGGTCGCGACGATCGCCGCGAGCAGTACATTGCGTATGCCGTGCATATTGAAACCTCTTCTGGTTTTTGCTGAGATACGCTGGAATGAGCCCATTCTCGACATTGTCCCTCGACGCCTTGCCACTCAAACGCAGCTTGTGCGAGATTCTAGTGCAAAGCCGGATGAGTGAAAACGGCGACGTCGTTGTAATATTCTGACAACACAAGTCACCGCAAGCTGACAATCGGTGGTCTGTCAGACTGCTTTACGATGCGGCGACACCGGGATCGTCCGGGGTGACCGAGGAACCAGCGCGGGATGGAGGAAGACCATGGCCCGTCGGGCGTTGCAGTGCGTGGTGGGTGCTAACGGGCTCGAACCGCTGACCTACGCCGTGTAAAGGCGCCGCTCTACCAACTGAGCTAAGCACCCCGCCGCACGCAACAACGCGCGGGGCAGATTATATCGGCAGGCCGATGGGGCGGCAAATCCCGCGCCCAGCAAAAAGGCCACCGGTGGTGGCCTTTTGGGGGTGCGACAGGGGCCGATCAGTTCACGGCGTCCTTCAGGGCCTTGCCCGGACGGAACTTCGGCACGCGGGCTTTCTTGATCTTGATGGCGTCGCCGGTGCGCGGATTACGGCCGGTACGGGCGGCGCGCTCGGAGACGGCAAACGTGCCGAAGCCGACCAGGGTCACGGAACCCTTCTTTTTCAGGGTGGTCTTTACGGCGCCCACGAAGGCTTCCAAGGCGCGCCCTACGTCCGCCTTGGAGAGATCGGTCTTGGAGGAAATGTGCTCGATCAGCTCGGTCTTATTCATTGATGAAATACCCCTGAGGTTTATTGTGGTCCGGCGAGGTGGAACGCCGGACATCTGATGATTGACGATCTGCCACGACCAAGCCCCGACATGGCGCAAGCAGCCCTGTGGCTGAAGAACGTCCATTGCTCCAACGAAGTGGGTGGCTAAGGCGTATTAAGCCTTTGAACGATGGACCTGTCAAGGAAAAACCGCTGGAAACCCGCGTGTTTGCTGACTCCCGGCAAAAGCCTGCGCA
>DATNAI010000249.1:0-4034 GCA_035572875.1 Castellaniella sp.
CCCTCTCTATGGCCTGCTGCTGACTTTCGGCCTGGCGCTGCTCATCGAGGGGCTGTTCCGCAGCGTCTACGGCGTCTCCGGACAGCCCTATGCCACGCCCAAGCTGCTCAGCGGCGGCGTGAATCTCGGCTTCATGTACCTGCCCATCTACCGCGGCTGGGTTGTGGTGGCTTCCGTCCTGGCCTGCGTGCTGACCTGGTTCCTGATCGAAAAAACCCGCCTGGGCGCCCTCCTGCGCGCCGGCACGGAAAATCCCAAGCTCGTCGAGGCGTTCGGTGTGAACGTGCCGCTCATGATCTCGCTCACTTTCGGGCTGGGAGTGGGTCTGGCGGCCTTCGCCGGCGTGCTGGCAGCGCCCATCTTCCAGGTTTCGCCGCTGATGGGCTCGAATCTCATCATCGTCGTCTTCGCCGTGGTCGTGATCGGCGGCATGGGCTCCATCCTCGGCTCCATCGTGACAGGCCTGGGCCTGGGCATCGTCGAAGGCTTCACCAAGGTTTTCTGGCCCGAAGCGTCCAGCACCGTGGTGTTCATCATCATGGTGATCGTGTTGCTGCTGCGTCCCGCAGGGCTGTTCGGGAAGGAATCATGAATCGTCAACTACTTGCCTCTCTGATCGCGATCATCGTGATCGCGGCCCTCCCGGCCATGGGCGGCTACCCGATCTTCCTCATGAAGGTCATGTGCTATGCCCTCTTCGCCTGCGCCTTCAATCTGCTGCTCGGCTACACAGGCTTGCTCTCCTTCGGTCACGCCGCCTTCGTCGGGCTGGCCGGGTACATGTGCGGCCTGGCGCTCACCACCTGGGCCTGGCCAACGGTGGGCGGCCTGGTGTTCGGCACCGCCTGTGCCGCGCTCCTGGGCCTGATCTTCGGCATCCTGTCAATCCGCCGCAGCGGCATCTACTTTGCCATGATCACGCTGGCGCTCGCCCAGATGCTGTTCTTCTACTTTTTGCAAGCCCACTTCACGGGCGGCGAGGACGGGCTGCAGAATATCCCGCGCGGCAGCATCCTGGGGCTGGACCTGAGCCAGGACATCAATCTGTACTACGTGGTGATGGTGATCTTCGTGCTGAGCTACGCGCTCATCTGGCGGACGGTGCATTCACCGTTCGGACAGGCGCTGAAGGCCATCCGGGAAAACGAACCGCGCATGGTGTCCCTGGGCTACGACGTCAACCGTTTCAAGCTGCTTGCCTTCGTGCTGTCGGCGGCACTCTGCGGGCTGGCCGGTGCCACCAAGTCCCTGGTCTTCGTCTCGGCGACGCTGTCTGACGCCACGTGGCAGATGTCGGGGACACTCATCCTGATGGTCCTCATCGGGGGCGTGGGCACGCTGTCGGGCCCCGTGCTCGGTGCCATCATCTACGTGGCGCTGGAAAACAAGGTGGGCGACTGGGGCCGCTGGCTGATGCACGAAACCGGCATCCAGTGGTTCCGCGTCCTGGGCGAATCCGTCACCATCGTCATCGGGCTGATCTTCGTCATCTGCGTGCTGTCCTTCCGTCGCGGTATCGTGGGCGAATGGCTGCACTGGCGGCAGGCGCGCGAAGCACGCGGTTGAACCACTGCCGCGCTTCACAATGCGGCGCGGCGGACCACGTCTCGGGGAGCGCGCAGACGCGCGCTCCCCGATGCAGGACGACTCAATCGCCGGTAAAGACAGGAGCCCGCTTCTCCTTCCAGGCCCGGGCGCCCTCGCGGATGTCGCTTGACGCCTCTGAGCGCCGCACCGCTGCCTCGATCGCCGCCACATCCAGCGTGCCGGATGCGATCAGATTCAGGTGCTTCTTCGTGCCCACCAGGGCTTGCGGTGCCATGCCGGCGAGCAGCCTGCAACGATCCTCCACACAACCTTCAAGCTGATCCGCGGGAACCAGGTCCGTGAGGAAGCCGATCCGCAGCATCTCTTCGGCTTCCAGCCGTTGTGCCGTCAGGAACAGGCGCTTGGCCTGATCGAGGCCCAGCCTTGATACGTACCGCGCAAGCCCGCGCGGATAGAAATGCAGACCTAGTCGAACCGCTGGCATGAACATATTGGCGCCGGGCGAGCCCATGCGGAAATCACAGGCCAGCGCCAGGTCCGTGCCGCCGCCATATACCCCGCCATGGACGATGGCGATCGTCACGGGTCTGGCCTGTTCGACCTGATCGATGGTCTCGCCGAAATACAGGGAGCTGGGCGCGGCTTCGGAGGACAGTTTGGAGATGTCGTAGCCGCTGCAAAAGTACTTCCCTTCACCGCAAAAGCGCAGCACCAGGATCCGCTCATCACGATCGACGGCTTCCAGGTGATCGCGCAGCACACGGAGATCGTCCGGGCCCAGGCGATTGGCATGCGCCGGCCGGCGAAACCGTATGGTGGCGATGGCACCCTGCACCGAGAGGTCGGGGACATCATCCTCTTGCGAGGATGATCGGCCAGAGTCACTCATGTTCCGCTCTTCGGGTCATCAGGACGGGCCGCACCAGCCTGGTGGATCACTCCCCGCTCGATCAACCGCTCGATCTCATCGTCGGCGACACCAAAGTCAGCCAATACCTGCGTGGTGTGCTGCCCAAACAGCGGCGGGGCACTGCGCAACGATTCGCCGGCGGATTGGCCGGAAAATGTCATCGGCGATGCGACCAGCTTCAGGTCGCCCACGATGGGATGGTCGACCGACTGCACCAGCCGGCACGCCTGGACCTGGGCGTCTGCGAAGATGTCCGCCAGATTGTTGATCGGCCCCGCGGGGATGCCATTGTCCAGCATGATGCGCGTCCATTCCATGCGGGTTTTGGTCTTCAGGCTCCCCTCGATCAGTGTCTTCAGGGCATCCCGGTTCTGCGAGCGTTCCGCGTTGGTCAGGAAACGCGAATCCGTTACGAGACTGTCGAGGCCCAGCAGCGAGCACAGCTTGACCCACATCGCCTGGGTCGCAGGCGCCAGATTCATCGGGCCATCCGCTGCGTCGAACGTGCCATAGGGTGTAATGACGGGATGATCGTTGCCCGTGGCTTGCGGGACTTGCCCCAGGCTCAGGTACCGTTGGCCCTGGAATGTCAGCAATGCCATCAGGCTGGCCAGCAGGGACGTCTGGACGTGCTGCCCTCGTCCCGTATGCTGGCGCTCCAGCAATGCGGCGAGCACCGCCGTGGTGAGCCACATCCCGGCAGTCAGATCGCCAATGGCCACTCCGGTGCGCATCGGCCCCGAATCGGCCGTGCCGTTCAGGCTCATGAAGCCCGAATAGCCCTGCGCAATCTGGTCGAATCCGGCCCACGAGCGTGCGGGCCCTTCAGGCCCAAAACCCGAAATGGACGCGACGATGATGCCAGGCTTTTCGCGTGAGAGGTCTTCGTAGCCAAGGCCCATGTTTTCCATGGTACCCACCTTGAAGTTTTCCACGATCACGTCGGACGCCAGAGCAAGCCTGCGCGCCAAAGCCAGGCCCTCGGGCTTGCGCAGATCGACCGCGATGCCCTTCTTGTTGCGATTCGCACTAAGAAAATAAACCGTGACGTCCTTGTCCCGCGGCCCCCACTGGCGGGACATTTCGCCGGCCGGCATGGGCTCGAGCTTGATCACGTCGGCCCCCAGGTCGGCCAGGGTCATGGTGCAGAACGGGCCGGCCAGCGCCCTCGTCAGATCCAGTACTTTCACCCCCGCCAAAGCCAAACTCATGACCTATGTCCTCTGAAAAATTATCGATGATCAATGAACGATCGCCGGGCCCATGAACCAGTCCGGCAGTCCGGTGACAATGCCCGGGAAGAAGCATAGCAGCACGATCGCCAACAGCATGACCAGCACATAAGGCATCGCGCCCATCAGGATATCCTTGGTGGGCACGTCGGGCGCGATGGCATTGAGCACGAAAAGATTCAGGCCAACCGGCGGCGTGATCAAGCCGATCTCCATGTTGATGGTGAGCACCACGGCAAACCAGTAAGGGTCGAAGCCGGCCTGCACGATGACGGGCAGCAGCAGAGGGGCCGACATGACGATGACCGCCACGGGGGGCAGGAACATGCCCGCGACGAGGAGAA
>DATNAI010000250.1:0-2436 GCA_035572875.1 Castellaniella sp.
ATGATCATGCTGCCCGCCAGCGCACTGATCGCCAAGGCGCCCATGTTGATCCAGTACGGCGGCGTGAACTCACGCGCCACCAGAGGCAACAGGATCATCCGATACGTGATCAGCGTGATGATGACCAGGTACCACGCGCATCCGATCAGATACAGCGACACTGCGGCAAACAGCAAGCGCTCGCGCACCACCAGCGTGCCGTCCCGCGCGAGGATGGCGATCAGCACCGCAAGTGCTTGCGTCGCGACCACTACCACCAGCCAGCCGCCATTGATGGTGGCGCTGAACGGTGCCTTGATCCGGCGCGTCATGGTCGAGAAGAAAAACAGGTAGATCAGCACCAGCCAGCACAACGCGCCCCACACTGCGATGGCCCGCGCCAACAGAGGCCAGTACACAACCAGGAGGCATTGGATTCCGAGCACACAGGTTCCGGCCACCAGCGTCAGGAACGCGGCGCCCCGGCCCGGCGCGACGAAGTTCGCGACCATCTCGTCCCGATAAAAAATGAAGCGCAACGTGCTGATCAGCAGTAACCACACATACGCCACCCCGTTCAGCCAGAACAGTACTTTGCCCGGCACGGCCATCCCGTGCTGGGTAAGGTCGACCGAGACGACACCGGTGGCCATCACCAGCGCAAAGCTTCCCGGCGCCATCGCCCTCGCTCTGCCCAATACGCCTGTTGCGATGGATGCCAGCCACCCCATCTGCACCTCCTCCCCGATCACCAACCCGTCCGATGCCAGCCTCCAGGCTCCGCCCCCTCCGGCAAGAGTCGCCCTCACGCTTCCGGCGCCCATCTTATGGCACCACCGTCGGTAAGGAAAATCAAGGCTCAACGACCGGGCCCGGGGTTTCGGTCGCATCTGGCTCCCTGAAGACGCCCTCGTGGCCGCCCGATCTATGCAGGGAAGACTTGTCATGGGACCGCCACCAAGCCGGTTTCTGTGTATAGTTTGGCTCTTGCTGCCCGTTTGCGTGCCATTCGGGCGGCTGGATTCTGCCCTCCGAGGCGGGCGCTTCCTCTTCACAACACCGAGGCGACGGGTCGCATGTTCGGACCCTCCTTCTTCGGCTCACTGACCAAGGAAATCCTCATGTCCTCTTCCTCCTCCGACGATCTGGGCAAACTCGTCCTGCGCCTTGGCGTGGGAATCCTGCTGCTGTTGCACGGCTTGTCCAAGCTCGACAGCGGAGTGGAATGGATCGTCGGCATGGTGGCCGCCCGGGGGCTGCCCGGCTTCGTGGCCTACGGCGTCTACATCGGCGAGATCGTTGCCCCAGTCCTGATCATCCTCGGCGTGTACGCCCGACTCGGTGGCCTGATCGCCGCAGTCAACATGCTGTTCGTGTTCGGGCTGGTGCACCTGAAAGATTTCTTCGCGCTGGGCAAAAGCGGCGGTTGGGCGCTGGAATTGCAGGGGTTATATCTAGTGGGCGGGCTGGTCATCCTGCTGATGGGCGCAGGCGCATACAGCTTGGGCGGCCGCTCAGGACGATTCAACTAAGCGGCGGGGACACCCACCTCGCGGCTTGCAAGCCGCTCCGATGATTCTGGCGATGAACAGCCCGCAGGGGCTGTCCATCGTCCCGAATCATCCAAATCTTCCGGTGATGTAGTCTTCGGTTTCCTTGCGGGTGGGCTTGACGAAGATCTGGTCCGTGGGGCCGAACTCCATCAGTTCACCGAGGTACATGTAGGCCGTGTAATCCGAGCAGCGGGCGGCCTGCTGCATGTTGTGGGTCACGATCACCACCGTGTAGTCGGATTTCAGTTCCGCAATGAGCTCTTCGATCTTGGCGGTGGAAATAGGGTCGAGGGCCGAGCACGGCTCATCCAGCAGCAGGACCTCGGGCTTGATGGCCACACCCCGAGCGATGCACAGGCGTTGCTGCTGCCCGCCCGACAGGCCATGGCCGCTCTGGCCCAGCTTGTCTTTGACCTCATCCCACAGCGCCGCCTTGGTCAGCGCCCATTCCACGCGCTCGTCCATTTCGCCTTTGCTCAAGCGCTCGAACAGCCGCACGCCGAAGGCGATGTTGTCGTAGATGCTCATGGGAAACGGCGTCGGTTTCTGGAAGACCATGCCGACCTTCGCCCGGATCAGAGAGATGTCCAGCCGCGAAGTGAGCAGATCTTCACCGTCCAGTTCGATGGTGCCCTCGGCGCGCTGGCCGGGATAGAGCTCGAACATGCGGTTGAAGGTCCGCAGCAGCGTGGACTTGCCGCAGCCGGAAGGCCCGATGAACGCAGTGACCTTGTTTTCCGCGACGTCCATGTTGATGTCGCGCAGCGCGTGAAAGGCGCCATAGTAGAAATTCAGATGGCGGACCGACAGCTTGGTGCGTTCCCGGTCGGCGGTGGCGATCGATGTCATGGGCGGGTGCCTATGGATTATTTGCTGCGAAACAGGCTGCGCGCGGCAATGTTGA
>DATNAI010000251.1:0-8073 GCA_035572875.1 Castellaniella sp.
AGAAAAATGAAAGGAAGTTGCAGGTCCGTTCATGCGACAATCACCCGAAGGACGCACGAACCACTCATGGACGTCGCCAACCTGATTCAGACCTATGGCTACGGGGCAGTCGCCGCCGGAACCTTCCTCGAAGGAGAAACCGTACTGCTGGCGGCGGGCGCAGCCGCCGCGCGCGGCTACCTCGGGCTGCCCGCGATCATGGCCGTCGCCACCTTTTGTGGCTTCCTGGGCGACCAATTCTTTTTCTTCCTGGGGCGCCGGTACGGCCGAGGCCTCGTGGCACACTTTCCCTCCCTGCAGCCCAAAGTCGCGCGGGTCGGCGCCCTGCTGGAGCGCCATGACGCGACAGTCATCCTCTCCATCCGATTCCTGTACGGCGTGCGAACGGTCGGTCCAATGGCCATTGGCATGAGCGGGGTCCACTGGACCCGGTTCATGGCCTTCAACCTGCTCGGTGCCGCCATCTGGGCCATCGCGGTCGCAAGCGTCGGCTACGGCCTGGGCCACGGCCTGACACGCGTCCTGGGGTGGATCGGCGGGGTGGACAATGACGAGCTCTGGGTCCTCGGGGGGGTCCTCGCCGCCCTGCTCTGCTGGCATCTGTTCATTCGGGTGAGGCGCTTCATTCGCAGCAAGGAACAGCGATAGGCGCCGGCCCCTATGCAAAACCTGAAAGTTCGTGCGGCGCTCCACATCCCGCCAGGAGTCTGGATCCTGGGCTCGGTGAGCCTCCTGATGGATGTCTCGTCCGAACTCATCCACAGCCTGCTTCCCATGTTCATGGTGACAGTGCTGGGAGCTACCGCGCTGGAAGTAGGATGGATCGAGGGGCTGGCGGAAGCCACGGCACTCATCACGAAAGTATTCTCCGGGACGTTGAGCGACTACATCGGCCGGCGCAAGGGACTGGCGGTCTTCGGCTACGCCCTGGCGGCACTGACCAAACCGCTCTTTGCGCTGGCACCCACGCTGGGAATCGTCCTGACAGCCCGCCTGCTGGACCGCGTGGGTAAAGGCATTCGCGGTGCGCCCCGGGACGCCTTGGTCGCCGACCTCACCGAGCCGGAAATCCGGGGGGCGGCCTTCGGCCTGCGCCAGGCGCTGGATGCCGTCGGTGCGGCGCTGGGTCCGTTCCTGGCAGTCGTTTTCATGTTTTTATGGGCGGACCATTTCCGAGCCGTTTTCTGGATCGCAGTCATTCCAGCCGCCGCCAGCGTTGCACTACTGGCGTTCGGGCTGCGCGAACCTGCTCACTCCCACAAGGAAAAGCGCACCCACCCAATCCGGCGTGAGAACCTGCGGCGCCTCGATACCGCGTACTGGTGGGTCGTCGCGATCGGTGCCATCTTCACGCTGGCACGGTTCAGCGAAGCGTTCCTGGTTCTGCGAGCCCAGCAAAGCGGCGTGGCCATCGCATTGGTTCCTCTGGCGGTAGTCGCGATGAATCTGGCCTATTCCCTCTCGGCGTACCCGTTTGGCAAGCTTTCCGACCGCATGAGCCATAGCACCCTGCTCGCGGTCGGTCTCGGAATCCTGATCGCCGCCGACCTGTTGCTGGCCCTGAGTAACCACTGGTCCATCGTTCTGCCGGGAATCGTCCTTTGGGGCCTCCATCTGGGCGCCACCCAGGGACTGCTCGCCACCATGGTCGCCGACACGGCTCCCGCCGACCTGCGGGGCACCGCGTATGGATTTTTCAACCTTGTCAGCGGCGCGGCAATGCTGGTGGCCAGTGTCGTCGCCGGCGTGTTGTGGGACAACTTTGGAGCGTCGGCCACCTTTCATGCAGCCGCGGGGTTCTGTGTGGTGGCTCTGGCGATCCTGACGACAAGGTCGCGCATCCGGCCCAGGGCGCGCTGATCTGCGCGAAAGCTGTGCTGGCCGCGGCATCCATCGTTCAAGCGAGCTCGAACACAGGCCGGCAGTCCGTAAAACTACGTAATTCACTGTTAAACCTACGAATATCCGCACGGCGGCACGCACGGTAAGCTTTCCCTGTCCACTCTGAAAGGAACCGACATGCTCCGAAAAATCTCCATTGCCGTCCTCCTGTCCGCGCCCGTCCTGGCCTCTGCCGCCACGCAACTGCCGAGCGCCCCCTATCTGCCGCTCGAACTGGCCACCCAGGCGGCTCAAACCGCGCTGAAGACGTGCAGCGATCAAGGCCACAACGTCAGCGTCGCGATCGTGGCGCGCGACGGCGCGACCAAGGTCCTGCTCAAGGCCGACAACTCCGGTCCCCATACAGTGAGCAGCGCCCAAGGCAAGGCCTTCACCGCTGCAGCCCTGGGGCGCGACACCGCCGGGCTGGCTGACTTCATCGCCAGCAAGCCGGCCAATGAAGGACTGCGAGACATGGATTCGCGGATGATCATCCAGGCTGGCGGCCTGCCGATCAAGTTCGGCAAGGCATTGGTGGCCGGCATTGGCGTGGGCGGCGCACCTTCGGGCGATATCGACGCGGGTTGCGCGGCTGCGGGCCTCAAGGCCATCGACGCGCAGTAAGTCACCGCTCGGCGGATCACATCAACGATCTGGGCCGGACCGCCCTGCTCGAGGCCATCATCCTGGGCAATGGAGGAGAGCGGCATCGGCAGATCGTGGACATGCTGCTCAAGGCGGGCGCGAATCCCGATCTCGCCGATCGCGAGGGTGTCACACCCCTGGAGCACGCGCGCTCGCGCGGCTACCGCGAAATCGAACGCAGCCTGCTCGCGGCCGGCGGCCGCTAGGATCGGAAAGGACCAAGGTCCGGGCCGGGCCATCGTGCGGCATAATCGCGCTACGATGCACCGACCATGCAGCGGACCGAGGCAACACGATCAGCTTCGGACAACAGGGATGACAAACGCCATTCGTTGCGGGCCGCGCCAGACCACCCGTACCCCGCCCGTACCGGCGCCAAGGACAAGGATACAAAATGGCCAATCTGATCCTGCTTCTGCTCGGTGTCGACTACCTGCACAGGCGGGCCCGTACGCTGACCATCATCGCCTGGCTGCTGGCCACTGCGGGCGCGGTGATCTTCCTGGATGCGCTCGATGGCGCGCTCTATTTCCCGATGAACTTCTTCGCCGGGCTGCTCGTGCTCGAGGGCCTGGCGACCCTGACGGTCGCGCACTCGGGCGTCGGCGGGCAACGCGTGCTGAGATACTTCAAGGGCCTGTTCGTGCTGCTTGCCGGCGGGATGATCCTGGCGGGTGATCACCACGGGCACTTTGCACTGTCAATGGTTTTCGGCCTGCTGTTTCTCGCCGACGGACTGCTGCAATGCGTCGCGGCCTACGTGGTGCGCTACAGGCGCTGGCGCTCCTCGTTCGCCGCAGGCATCGTCGAAATCGCGCTGGCGATCTTTTTCTTCCAGCCCTACCCCACGCATTACGCAGGCACCGCTCCCTATTGCGTCGGACTCTTCCTCATCATGGCAGGCATGAAGCTGCAGACCCTCGCCAGACGCGCGCGCCACCTGCGGTCCAACCCGGCAATGGCGACGAGTGCCCATCCGAGCTTCGCGCCGGCCACGCCCGGCCTGCCGCTGCAGACGACGTTCACTGGGCCGCCTGCGGACGACGAGCGCGCCCTGACGGTGCACATCTGGACGCCGACGGGCTCGGCCAAGGCCACCACGCGGCATTACCCGGTCATCGACCGCTACATCGCCGCCGTCGACGTCAATGGCGTGATATCGACCGGCCACGCCGCGCTGGAGTCGCCGGAAGGCGTCTACATCAGCCTCTACCCGGCCGAAGAAATCGACCGCTCGCCGGAGCAATTCGGCACATTGCTCCGGGCCACTGCGGAGAACGACATACCCGGCCTTTTCCAGCCGGACTACGCGACCGAATCGGCGGCCTGGTGCCCCTCCAACGTCAAGGTCCGCATCCGCAATTACGACCCCGACAAACTGCAGGCATTCTGGGCCGATTATCGCCGGAACGCCACGTACAACCTGACGCACCGCAACTGCTCCAGCTCGGTGGCCCGCGCGCTGGAAGCGGCCCTCGAAGGCGCCGTGGGGCGGCTGCACGGATCCCGGGCGGGCTGGCGCATCATGCTGCGCCTGCTGTCGACGCCGGAACTGTGGGTGGCCTCTCAGATCCGCAAACGGGCCCTGACGATGGCCTGGACGCCGGGCCTGGCCTGGGACTACGCGCGGGCGATGAGCATGCTGGCGGACCCACGGCCCTTCGCATGGTGGAGCGTCTGCCAGGCGGCCATGCGCCAGATGGCAGACATGCGCGCCCGCTGGCGCAGGCAGGACCGGCGGGCCCACCAGCCCGCCCCGGATCACCCGGCCGGTACGCACGACGCATGACCTCCCTGCGCCCGGCGCCGGAAACACCCGGGAGGCGTCGATGACTGCAGCCATCGCCATTGCCGCGATCGGGCTGTGGGCCGGGTGGGGCGCATGCGCCCTGTGGTTCAGACTCCCTTTCAACCGACAGGCGAACCAGGCCGCTGTCGCAACCTGGCTCGGGCTGGCCTTGCTCGCAGCATCAGGATTCATCTCCGGCCGAACCGCTTTGACGAGCGTGTTCGGAGCCGCTTCATTAGTGCTGCTCGCATGGTGGTGGCTGGGCGTGCGTCCGTCCAACGACCGTGACTGGATGCCAGAGGTCGCTGAACTCACCTATGGAGACATCACCGGCGACGTCGTGACGCTGCACAACGTGCGCGACTTCCGCTGGCGCACGCGGGATGATTACGACGCGCGCTGGACGACCCGCCACTATGACCTGAACCAGCTCGAATCCGTGGACCTGGTGCTGTCCACATGGGGCCGTCCGGCGGTCGCGCACGCCATGGTGTCGTTCGGATTCGGTGCCGGCAGCTTTGTCGTGTTCTCGGTCGAGATCCGCCGCAAGCGGGGCGATGTCTTCTCTGAAATCGGCGGATTCTTCCGGAAATACGAGCTCTCGATTCTCGCCTCCACCGAAGAGGATTCGCTGCGCGTACGGACCAACGTGCGCGGCGAGGAAGGCTATCTGTACCGGGTCGACATGCCGCTGGACGGCGCCCGCGCACTTTTTGTGTCCTACGTGCGGACAGCCTCGCGCCTGCGGCAGCGGCCCCGATTCTACAACACGCTCACGGCCAATTGCACGACCCTCATCTGGCGTCTGGCCAACCAGATCGTCCCCGGGCTGCCCATGGACCACCGGCTGCTGCTATCGGGGTATCTGCCGGAATACCTGGACCGTATGGACGCTCTGGCTGGCGAGGGCGACGTCGCGAGCCGCCGCCGGGTGGGAAACTACACTAGCCGCGCCCTGGCCGCCGCCAACACCGCCGACTACTCCCGGGTCATTCGTGAGGGCGTGCCCGGAATCCCGCGGCTCGACGACCCACCCGCCTGCGGCGAGGCGCGGGCGGTCGCCAGGCAGCACGAGCGGCCGGACTCCGAACGCGAGTAGCAAGACGAAGGGAGCGATCGGCCCTACACCTCCAGAGCGGGTGCGCGAGGCCCTCCGCCCAACTTCATGGCAGTATGGGGGCGTCTACAACCACTCGCACGGGATTTCACCAAATGCGGCCACAAATCACTGTGCTCACCCTCGGAGTGAGCAACCTGGAAACCTCGCTGCGCTTCTATCGCGACGGGCTGGGCTTTCCTGCCGAGGGCATTGTTGGCGAGGAGTTCGAATACGGCGCGGTGGCATTCATCCAGCTCCAGCCGGGCCTGCGCCTGGCCCTGTGGCCACGCAAAAGCATCGCTCACGACACCGGGCTGGCCGAGGGGCACCCCTGCCCGACGGAAATGACCCTGGGACACAATGTGGCCTCAAAGGGCGACGTAGATGCGGTGATGACCCAGGCGGCTCTGGCGGGAGCCGTCATCGTGAAGCCCGCCCAGGAAACGTTCTGGGGCGGCTACGCGGGTTACTTCCAGGACCCGGACGGGCACCTCTGGGAGGTCGTCTGGAACCCGCAATGGGAATGACGCAAGGCGACAAAATCCGAAAACTGGCGCGCCCGGCAGGAATCGAACCTGCATCGAAAGCTTCGGAGGCTCCCATTCTATCCATTGAAATACGGGCGCGCGGCGGATGTCTGACGTAACATGCACCTTTGCAGTGCATGGGGCCGCTATTGTAGCGTGTTTATTGGCCCTACGCCGGGCGCGGCTGCAGGTGCGCAGGCCTGTCGTTATAATCGCAGGTTAAGGCCTGTTACGACCGATTGCGCGACCGGCATCCGGTTGCGGCCCATTACTTCAGGAACCCGTCATGAGTCTCCCCGATCACGAAAGTGCCAACGAAAGTGCCATCAAGACCCCGCGTCAGCTGCTCATTACCGTCATTTTGGCGTTCCTGATCCCCATCACCGTCATCATCTTGCTCGTCAACCTGGTCGGGTCCACCATCCGCACCGGCGCCGGCTCCGAGGGCCAGACGCCCGAGGCCATCGCCAAGCGCCTCCAGCCGGTCGCCGGGTTCAAGCTGGTCGATGCCAGCGCGCCGAAGGTCTTCAAGACCGGTCAGCAGGTCTTCGAGTCGACCTGTACCGCCTGCCACACGGCCGGTGTGTCGGGCGCACCCAAATTCGGCGACAAAACTTCGTGGGCGCCTTTCATC
Organism: Castellaniella sp.; assembly: GCA_035572875.1. Taxonomy (GTDB): domain Bacteria; phylum Pseudomonadota; class Gammaproteobacteria; order Burkholderiales; family Burkholderiaceae_B; genus Castellaniella. The sequence goes on from DATNAI010000251.1 coordinate 6,576, forward strand.
AAACAGGGCTACGACGATCTCGTGAAGAACGCCATCCACGGCATAGGCGCAATGCCCCCGAAGGGCGGCAACTCCACGCTCGATGATTTCGAAGTTGCGCGAGCGGTGGTCTACATGGCCAACCACTCGGGCGCCAACTTCCCGGAACCCAAGGCGCCAGCAGCAGGCCCCGCTGAAGCCAAGCCTGCGGCCGCGCCGCAGGCTGCACCCGCCGCAGCGCCGGCGCCGGCTCCGGCCGCCGCTGCGCAGGCCAAGCCTGCGGAAAAGACCGCTGCCGCCGAAGCCAAGCCGGCCGAGACAAAGGCCGCAGGCGGTTCCGGTGTTGCAACGAACGCGGTCGGCGACAAGCTCTATCACACGGTGTGCTTTGCCTGCCACGCCGTGGGCGCCGCGGGCGCGCCGAAGTTCGGCGACAAGGCCGCCTGGGAGCCGTTCATCAAGACCGGCCTGGACACGATGTTGAAGAAGGCGATCTCCGGCGTGGGTGCCATGCCGCCTCGCGGTGGCTCGCAGGCCACCGACGACGAACTGAAGGCCGCCATCCAGTACATGGTGGACGCCGCCAAATAACCGCAACGCCGCTACACGCGATTCACAGGGCCGACAGCAGTCGGCCCTATTTGTTGGGCGGACCGTCGCTTTCCTCGCCGGCATCCAGGCTTTTTGGCGGCCCGGCTTCCAGAAGGAAGACAGCCAGATACTCCGAAAATCCGGGGAAACCCTGCCGTAGTTTTGCGACTATCGAAGACTCGCCGCTTTGCCTAACCTGAGCGTTCCTGAAACGACCTGGGAGTGAGGCATGCGAGAACGTCTGGATTGCGCCCTGCTGGCGGTGGACCAACAGGATTGGGTGGGGGCGGTGGCCGGCTCCCGGATCGGCGGGCGGCTGGTGTTGCATGCATTACCGCCCGAAAGCGCATCGCCGGCAGCCATGCTGACGGATCCGGCGCTGATGCGCGGCCGCTACGATGCCGGGCTGATCTACGTGGACGAGACCTCGCTGGGACAGTGGCGCGTGGCTCTGTCGGCCCAGGGCGCCCGTCAACCGGCCGTTCTCATGATCTACGCCGTGGCGCTGCGCGCCCAGGCGATCCGGGACCTGCTGGCGCTGGGCGCGACCGACTTCATGCAACCACCCTTCTGTGTCGAGGAACTGCGGGCCCGTATCGAGCACAATCTGCTGCGGCCGCTGCCAGTCCGCGTTGCGGAGATCCCGCCCGACTACGGCACCCCGGCGCCCACGCATGCGGGCATTCGGATAGCCACCAGCCCGACCGCCGAAACAGAAGCAAGACTCTGCGAGACCATTCTGGATAGATCCGGTTCCGAACTCGAGGCGTACGCGGTGGCCCTCGCGACGCAGCGGGCTACCTCGCGGGCCTCTTTTCGTGCCGCAAAGGGCGAGGTCGTAGCGCGATTCGAGCGGGCCTACATACGTGCCGCATTGGGGCGGCACGGCGGCAACATCACGCTCGCCGCCCAAATGGCCCAAAAGCAC
>DATNAI010000252.1:0-6340 GCA_035572875.1 Castellaniella sp.
CTGCCCTACCTTGTCTTCCTTTTCGGCCATGCCAAAGCTGAATCGGCGCACCCCGAGGAACTCGTTGAGGTTGCCGGCATCGACCGTGACCGATTCCCTTGCGGAAGGCTTGGTGGACTTGGTCCGAGCCTGGGTGGCAGCCTTGGCCGCCAGCATTTGCTTCACGACTTTGCGGCAGATCTTCGAGATCTCGCGCTCCAGCGCGCGCACACCCGCTTCACGCGTGTAATAGCGCACGATATCGCGCACGGCCGCCTCGGTGATCGAAAACTCCCCTTCATGAACGCCATTGTTCTTCATCTGCTTGGGCAGCAGGTGATCGAATGCAATGTGGACCTTTTCGTCCTCGGTATAGCCCGACAGACGAATGACTTCCATACGGTCCAGCAGTGCTGGCGGAATGTTCAGCGTGTTGCTCGTGGCGACGAACATCACGTCCGAAAGATCGAAATCGACCTCGATGTAGTGATCCTGAAAGGTGTGGTTCTGTTCCGGATCCAGCACCTCCAGCAGCGCTGACGAGGGGTCGCCCCGGAAGTCCGCGCCCATTTTGTCGATTTCGTCGAGCAGAAACAGCGGATTGCGCACGCCCACCTTGGCCATGTTCTGGAGGATTTTCCCGGGCATGGAACCAATGTAGGTCCGGCGGTGGCCCCGGATTTCGGCTTCGTCGCGCACGCCGCCCAGCGCCATGCGCACGTACTTCCGGTTGGTCGCCCGCGCCACCGACTGCCCCAGCGAGGTCTTGCCAACCCCCGGAGGCCCGACCAGGCATAGAATCGGCGCCTTGAGTTTGTCCACACGCTGCTGCACGGCCAGATACTCGACGATGCGCTCCTTGACCTTTTCCAGGCCATAGTGATCCGCATCCAGGATCTCTTCAGCGTTCTCCAGCGAGTTGTTCACGCGGCTTTTCTTGCGCCATGGCAACCCCACCAAAGTATCGATGTAGTTGCGCACCACGGTAGCCTCGGCCGACATGGGCGACATGAGCTTGAGCTTCTTCAACTCGCCCTCGGCTTTCTTGCGGGCTTCCTTGGGCAAGTGCGCATCGGCGATCTTGCGCTCGAGTTCTTCGATATCCGCGCCCTCTTCGCCTTCGCCGAGCTCCTTCTGGATGGCCTTGACCTGCTCATTCAGATAGTAGTCGCGCTGGCTCTTCTCCATCTGCTTCTTGACGCGCCCGCGAATGCGCTTCTCGACCTGCAGAATATCGATCTCGGATTCGAGTTGCGAGAGCAGCGCCTCGAGGCGGCCTGTCGCGCTGGGCATATCCAGCAAGGTCTGTTTTTGCTCGATCTTCAGCGGCAGATGCGCGGCAATGGTATCCGCCAGCCGCCCCGCTCCTTCGATACCCGAGAGCGTGGTCAGGATTTCCTGGGGGATCTTCTTGTTCAACTTGACGTACTGGTCGAACTGAGCCACCACGGCGCGACGCAATGCCTCGGCCTCCGCCTGGTCACCGGAATCCTCCGCGATGCCCGAGACCCGAGCCATGAAGTGGGTTTCGGCCTCGACCACTGCGTGGACGCGTGCGCGCTGCAGACCCTCGACCAGCACTTTGACAGTGCCATCGGGGAGCTTGAGCATCTGCAGGATGCTGGCCGCGCATCCTACGTCGAAGAGGTCGTCGGCGGACGGCTCGTCCTTGCCGGCAGCCTTCTGGGCCACCAGCATGACGCTGCTGCCGGCTTCCATGGCCAACTCCAACGCCTTGATGGAACGGGGTCGCCCGACAAACAGGGGGATGACCATGTGGGGGAACACCACCACGTCGCGCAACGGCAACAGTGGCAGGTCCACAGGATCCGCAGTGAGAATCTGGCTAGCAGACATGGTTGCTTCCTTGAACTGAGTCTATGAAAAAAGGAAGCACAGGCTCCCTTTTTGTGATGCCTGACATCCATATGGTGCCACCCGCAGCCGTTTCAAGCCCACAGGCGTGAGGAAGCCGGGAGGCCTCCGACACAGTATATAGAATGTCCGCGCGGTCGGTTCAGGCCGCAGCCGAATGGAGTGGCTTCTCTTCCGGACGGCGCGCCGCGCGCGGTCCCTTGATGAGGTGCGGTGTGGTCTTGCCGTTTACCGCGTCCTCGTCCAGCACGACGCGATTGATCTCGGTACGCGACGGCAGCTCGTACATGGTCCCGAGCAGCGATTGCTCCAGGATGGAACGCAGACCACGAGCGCCCGTACGGCGTTTGATGGCCCGCGTGGCGATTGCCTTCAACGCCTCCGGCGTAATGTCCAGCGCCACCGACTCCATCTCGAAGAGCTTCTGGAACTGCTTGACGACCGCATTGCGCGGCTCCGTCAGAATGCGGACCAGCATGCTCTCGTCCAATTCCTCGAGCGTGGCCACGACCGGAAGCCGCCCGACCAGCTCGGGAATCAGACCGAACTTGATGAGGTCCTCGGGCTCCACCTCGGAGAACAGTTCGCCGACCCCGCGCTCGGACCGGGTGTGTACGGTCGCCGAAAAGCCGATGCCAGAGCGTTCGCTGCGATCACGAATGATCTTTTCGAGCCCATCGAAGGCACCGCCCACGATGAACAGGATGTTGGTGGTGTCGACCTGGACGAAATCCTGGTTCGGATGCTTGCGCCCCCCCTGGGGCGGCACTGAGGCCACGGTACCCTCGATGAGCTTGAGCAGCGCCTGCTGCACGCCCTCGCCAGAAACGTCACGAGTGATGGACGGGTTGTCGGACTTGCGCGAAATCTTGTCGATTTCGTCGATATAGACGATGGCGCGCTGGGCCTTTTCAACCTCGTAGTTGCAATTCTGGAGCAGCTTCTGAATGATGTTTTCGACGTCCTCACCCACGTAGCCCGCTTCAGTCAGCGTGGTCGCATCGGCCATCACGAATGGCACATCCAGCATCCGCGCCAGCGTCTGGGCCAGCAGCGTCTTGCCCGATCCCGTGGGGCCGATCAAAAGAATATTGCTCTTGGACAGCTCGACATCGCCGTCCTTGGCGTCCGCGTAGCGGATGCGCTTGTAGTGGTTGTAGACCGCAACGGCCAGGTTGCGCTTGGGCGTTTCCTGCCCAATGACATAACCGTCCAGGAAGGACTTGATCTCCTGGGGTGTCGGCAGTTCAGTCCGGACCGCGGCCCGCGTGGCATCCTGCGATTCCTCGCGAATGATGTCGTTGCACAGGCTGATGCATTCGTCGCAGATGAATACCGAAGGGCCGGCAATCAGCTTGTGGACTTCGTGCTGGCTCTTGTTGCAGAAGGAGCAGTGCAGGGTTTTGTCCTCACTGGAACCTTTTTTTTCCGTCATGGCGTTCCACTCATTGGGTCTCGTCGATGCGCGAAACCAGTACCTTGTCGATCAGCCCGTAGGCCTGGGCGTCGTCGGCGGACATGAAGTTATCACGTTCCGTGTCCACGCCGATGCGCTCGATATCCTGGCCCGTCCGCTCGGCCAGAATGCCGTTCAGGCGCTCGCGCAGGCTGAGGATTTCCTTGGCCTGGATCTGGATGTCGGAGGCCTGCCCCTGGGCACCGCCCGAGGGCTGGTGGATCATGATGCGGGAATTGGGCAGGGCATAGCGCTTGCCCTTCGCCCCGGCCGCCAGCAGGAACGCACCCATGCTGGCTGCAAGACCGGTACAAAGCGTCGAGACCGCCGGCTTGACGAACTGCATGGTGTCGTAAATCGCCATCCCCGCGTACACGGACCCGCCGGGCGAGTTGATGTAGAGCGAGATGTCCTTGTCAGGGTTCTCCGATTCCAGGAACAGCAATTGCGCGACGACCAGATTGGCCGACTGGTCGTTGACCTGTCCCACGAAAAAGATCACCCGTTCCCGCAGCAGGCGGGAATAGATGTCATAGGACCGCTCACCCCGGCCCGATTGCTCGATCACGATGGGCACATAGCCCAGGCCGGTGGGGACAACCGAATCCCCACCATACAGAGAGGCATAGAAATCGGTGAACCTGGGCATCAATGCGTTCCCATCAGGGTATCGAAGTCGACGGTTTCGTCCGTCACCTGGGCGGCGGCCAGAACGTGATCCACCACGTTGTCCTCCAGCACCAATGATTCTATTTCAGCCCGTCGCTGGCGATCCGAAAGGTAATAGGTGACCACCTGGGCGGGTTGTTCGTAGCTCTTGGCGAATTCTTCGATGCGGGCGCGCACCTGTTCCGGCTTGGCCGTCAGATCGCTGGACTTGATCAGTTCGCCCACCACCAGACCCAGGCGCACGCGGCGTTCGGATTCCGTGCGGAACGTGTCTTCGGGGATGGGAACGGTATCGGCATTGGGAAGACCGCGCTGCTTGAGTTCCTCGCGGGCGGCAGCCGTACGGTTGGCGATCTCGCCGTCGACCAGCGCCTTGGGCAGATCAAAGGTGCACGCGGCGGCCAGGGCGTCCATGACGCTGGCCTTGGTGCGGTTCTTGGCACGCGCCTCGGCCTCGCGTTCGACATTGGCCCGGATATCGGCGAGAAGCGATTCCACATTGCCTTCGGCCTGACCCAGCGACTTGGCGAAATCGGCGTCCATCGCCGGGAGCTCGGGTTCGGAGACTTCCTTCAGCGTAATGGCGAATTCAGCCTGTTTGCCGGCCACGGCCGCACTGCCGTAATCGTCCGGAAAGTTGAGCGGGAAAGTTTTGGAATCGCCGGCCTTCATCCCCGTCGTCGCAGTTTCGAATTCGGGCAGCATGCGGCCTTGGCCCAGCACGAAGTAGAAGTCTTCCGCCGAACCGCCCTCGAAGGGCACGCCATCGATGGTGCCCTTGAAGTCCAGCTTCACGCGGTCCCCGGACTGCGCGGCGCGACCCGCCGCGGGCTTGAAGATCGTACGCTGGCGGCGCAAGACGTCGACGGTCTTCTGTACTTCGGCGTCGCCGACGGACACGGTGCTGCGCGTGATCTTCAGGCCAGCCAGATCCGGAAGCTGGATATCGGGATAGACTTCGAAGGTGGCCGAGAAGGCCAAAGTACCCTCATCCGTGCCTTCGGTCTTGGGCTCCAGGTTCGGCGTGCCGGCCACGCGCAGTTCCGCGTCCGAGATGACCTTGTCCAAAGTCTTGCCGATCTGGCTGTTGATGACGTCGTAGCGTACCGACGGTCCGTGGCTGCGCTCGATGACCGAGAGCGGCGCCTTGCCGGGGCGAAAACCATGGATCTTCGCGGTCCTGGCGACGCGCTTGAGCTGGGCCTGGACTTCCTTTTCGATATCGGCGACCGAGACGGTCAGATCGACGCGGCGCTCCAGGCCGGACAATTTTTCAACCACGGGCTGCATTCGGAACCTATTGGAAAATGAGAGACAATAAACGAGGCATTTTAGCGGAATCCGCGTGACTCCGCCGAAGCCGGCGCGGTGCCGCCAGCGCCCGGCCCGGGCCGCCATTCGCCCCGCCGCAGGCCCGCAATGCTGGAAGGCGGGGACGCCGCGCCAGCGGCCGGCATGTGCTTGTTCGCGACAGAAAGTGGTGCCCGGAGGGGGACTTGAACCCCCACGCTTGCGCACTGGCTTCTAAGACCAGCGTGTCTACCAATTCCACCATCCGGGCATGGTGCCAAAAGTCCCGCAGCCACCGCCTGATCGGCGAAGACGGGGCGCATGGCAGGCATTCGGCCCGCGCGTCTGAAAACGCGGGGACCGGCGATTCTACCATCAAGACACACCGGGCCATGAATACCCCCCTGGGGGACCAAGACCCATGGTACTACTCCAGCGGCAGCAAAAGATCTGCAAGGGCGCGGGGGAGAAGGTAAAATCCAGTGCATCCACGGCAGGATCACAGGTGCGGGCCGCACCGGTCCTGCCTCTTTCTTTTATCGCGACTGCCATGGCCTCCCCATACAACGAATTGCTGACTCTGCGCGATCTGCTGCGCTGGGCCATTTCCCGTTTTCAGGCGGCGGGCCTGGTATTCGGGCACGGTACCGACAACGCCTGGGACGAAGCCGCGTACCTGCTGCTGCACAGTCTGCATCTGCCGCTGGACACCCTCGAGCCCTTTCTGGATGCCCGCCTCCTGGAACGCGAACGCCAACGCTGCGTGGACCTGATCCACGAGCGCGTCACGAGCCGCAAGCCGGCAGCCTACCTGACCGGTGAAGCCTGGCTCCAAGGCCAACGCTTTCTCGTGGACGAGCGCGTCATCGTGCCGCGCTCGCCCATTGCCGAGCTGCTCGCTGAAAACCTCGCCCCCTGGATTCCGGATCCCCTGGCCGTCCACCAGGTACTGGACCTGTGCACCGGCTCCGGCTGCCTGGCCATTCTCGCGGCCCTGGCTTTCCCGGAGGCCAGTGTGGACGCTTCAGACGTTTCAGCCGATGCGCTGACGGTCGCCCAGGCAAACATTGA
>DATNAI010000253.1:0-5687 GCA_035572875.1 Castellaniella sp.
GCGCAACTGGGACTATCGCTATTGCTGGCTGCGCGACGCAACCTTGACGCTGCGCGCACTGGTCGAAGCAGGGTTTACGGGCGAGGCGGGGGCGTGGCGGGACTGGCTGTTGCGCGCTGTGGCGGGTGACGCGACACAGCTGCGCATCATGTATGGCATTGCGGGCGAACAACGGCTGGCCGAATACGAACTCCCCTGGCTGCAAGGTTATGAGGGAAGCGTACCGGTGCGCGTCGGCAACGCCGCCAGCAATCAGTTGCAGCTCGATGTTTACGGCGAGGTCATCAACGCCCTCCATCTGGCGCGGCGACATGGGCTGGCAGAAAGCGCCGACGGGTGGCGGCTGCAGTGCCTGCTGGTCCGTCATCTGGAGAAGATATGGGGGGAACCGGACGAGGGCATCTGGGAAATTCGAGGTCCGCGACGCCACTTCACCTATTCGAAGGTCATGGTATGGGTGGCCTTCGACCGCATGATCCGCAGCGCCGAACAGTTCGGCCTCGAAGGGCCATTGGACCACTGGCGCGAGATCCGCAGCAATATACATGAAAATGTTTGCCAAAACGGCTTCAATGCCGCTCATGGCAGTTTCATGCAGTACTACGGTGCCAAGGACGAGCTCGATGCGAGCCTGCTGCAGATACCGCTCGTCGGCTTCCTGCCGATCACGGACGAAAGGGTCATCGGAACGATCGCAGCCATCGAGAAAGGCCTGACCAGAGACGGGTTCGTGCGCCGCTACGCCAACGAATCGGATGTGGACGGCCTGGCTGGCATCGAGGGCGTGTTCCTGGCCTGCAGCTTCTGGCTGGTGGATTGCATGGTTCTGCAGAAGCGTCTGGGCGAGGCACGCACGCTGTTCGAACGGCTGCTGGCGCTCTGCAATGACGTCGGGTTGCTGTCCGAGGAGTACGACACGGGGCTGCGCCGCCATGTGGGGAATACGCCGCAGGCCTTTTCCCACGTGGGGCTGGTCAATGCAGCGTACAACCTGAGCGAAGCCTTGTGGCCCGGACAATACCGCCGCAAGTCGCCACACCGCGACCGATGATCGGCCCGCTGCCCGTCTCTCTGAACCGCTCACACAGTTGAAAGTAATCGATCGTGCTGCCGAATCCATCCATTGAAGCCGGGTTGGTGGGAAAGCTCGGAACCAGTAGACCTTCCCCCCGTGTCAACGGATAGGCTGTGGGCGTTGTTGTCCGGGAATCGTATCGGCACTCTGTGCAGCTTGGGCGGGGCGGCTCATGATGACATCAGATGTACTGGGGCATTGTCCTCTTTGTGAAAGGTGGCCGCCGTTGGGCTGCTGTCCGGCAGTGCGCGGGCACAGGTGATGCAGGGCTCGATGATGGGCGGAGGACGGGCTGTTTTGGGCTGCCCATCGTCGCTGCGCCCGTGCTTGCAAGTGCAGGAATTGTTAAAAATCTCTTCAAGAAGTAATGGCCGTTCAGGCCTGTCTGTTCTACGTTCAGGAGCGAACTATGACTGCGAAAACGATACTTGTGGCCTCCCTTGCTACGCTGGCGATCGGTGTGGCCGCACCCGGCGTTGCCGCCACCGCAACCCAGAGCGATTCCGGGGGCTCGGGCGTGATGCAACAGGATGCTGGATCAGGCCAAAATTCATCCACGATGGGAGATGCCGGCGCGCAAGGTGCCACGGGCGGTGGCATGATGGGAATGCACGGTGGCGGGCAGGGCGATGAAGGTGCTTCTCATGCAGGCATGAGGGAGGGCTGGCGTATGCACGGCGGCATGATGGGCATGATGGGTAGAGGGGGCGCCATGGGCAGTGGCATGATGGGCATGATGGAGGGTTGCTCGATGGCAATGGACGCGGGCCTGGATCGCAAGACCGCGATGAAGATGCACGGCGAAATGATGCGCGCGATGGGAGACATTCTCATCAAGTACGCAGACAAGGTTCAAGAGCCGGCGACAAAACAGTGACCGCCTCAAGGCATAAACACGATCCCATCAACTGAACAGGGCCCGGCCCAGCTCAAACTATGACATTTCTTCAATTCAATAAAGATTGAGCTGTGGCAGCCGCTGGTGCTGGAGCGTCGGCTGGAGCTGCTTCCATGTGAAGGAGTAGCGCCTCGGCAGGCGCGTGTGCCGAAAGGCACTCGGGCTTGCCGGTATACGCATCAGAGCCTCTTTCAGTAACTTTACATAATATACATTATGCGAATTACTGAGAGGAAGATCCGAGCCGAAAACCCCTGTTGTTCTCGCGGTGGCAAGCACGCCTCCACGGTAAGATGCATCATCGTTCCAGCTCCGGTTTTCTGCAATGACCGTTCGCGTCAATCCATCCACTCTGATCGGCATCGTCGCCAGCATCGTCCTGCTCGGAATCGTCCTGATTTTTTCGGCGCAGGACGCCAGCCTGTTCGTGGATCTTCCGGGTCTGGGCATCGTACTGGTGGGCACTGCAGCCGCCACGTTCATCGCCTATCCTTTGCGCGAGGTCACGCGAATCTTCGGATCGATCCGCAACGTGCTGCACAGCGAGCGGCTGCCGATTGACCAGGATCTCGAAGATCTGAGCGAGATCGCCCGCATCTGGATGCAAAGCGACATCCATGCCGTCGAAAAAGTACTGGAGAAGGTGTCCAATCCATTCCTGCGCAACGGAGTGCAGTTCGTCATCGACAACGTGCCCGAGCAGGACATCATGGATCTGCTGCAATGGCGTATCGCCCGCATGAGAGCCAAGGAGCATGCCGAGGCCCAGCTTTTCCGCGTGATGGCAGGCTTCGCTCCCGCTTTCGGCATGGTCGGGACGCTGGTCGGCCTGGTCAACTTGCTGTTCCTGCTCGGAGACGGCGACATCACGGCGATCGGCCGCCAGATGGGGCTAGCCTTGATGACGACCTTCTATGGCGTGCTGCTGGCCAATCTGATTTTCAAGCCGGTCGCCGTCAAGCTCGAACGGCGCACGGAGCAGCGGTTGATCCTGATGAATACCCTGATGCAGGGCATTTCCATGATGAGCCAGAAGCGCAGCCCGGCCTTGATGCGTGAAACGCTCAGAGCGTTCGTGGCCGAGGTGCGTGATGAAATACGCGACCGGGACGGCGCGGATGCCCGCTCCGCACCCGGCGCCGAGCCCGGAACGCCGTGAGACGGATTACCGCCGAACTGCAACCGGCTCAGGCCGTTGCACAACGCATGCAGGCGCTTCAGGTCGACCTGCAGCGAGCGCGACAGCACCTGCGCCGCGAACGTCGCGGCCACGGCGGTGTGACGGACCGATGGGGACTGGAGCAGGCCGGAACCGCACCCCAGGACGAGGACTGGCTCATCACTTATCTGGACATGATCACGCTGTTGATGGTGGCCATGATCGTGATGCTTGCCTTCGCGGGTCCTATCAGCAAACAGATCAAGGCTGCGGCACACCGCGAATCCACAGCCACCGAAGCGGCGCCCCTTGCTGCGCTTGACCCGCCGCGCCCCGCCGCCGCCGTACAGATTCCGGCCCCCGAAGGACCCGCCCCTTATCCGGCGGCCACTGCCGAGGAATTCGAGCGCTCCGCCCTGACTTCCGCCCCCGCCCGGGCACCCCTGGCCGGCACATTCCCGGAACCGGCCGTCGTGCCGGTGCCCAGCGCGACGACACCCTTCCACGCTCCGCCGACACAGACGCCGGAACCGGCTTTGCCGGGCACTGGAGCAAGGCGGCCTGCCGGGGCGCCCGGGACGGAAGCCGCCTCTGGGGAAGCTCCGTTCAGCCAGAAGGACATTGCCCTGTCCACACGGTTGGACAGTGCCCGTGTCGCCGGCATGCGGTCGCGCACCGCATCTGCCGCCCTGGCGCCCGAGGTCGCTCCCGCGGATGCGCCACGATCGCCCGCGATACCAATCCACAACGTCCCCATCGACACGCCCGCGACCCCACCCGCATCCGGGGGCTCGCCTTCGGAAGGCGAAGCCATGGCTGCTTCGCTGCCGTTGGCCGAACTGGGCAAGGACGTCGAGGTGATCGTCAACAAGCGGTCCGTGAGCTTCCGCGTGAACAGCGAGATCCTGTTCGACACGGGCCAGACGGAGCTCAGTCGCGAAGGCCTGGCGCTCCTCAAGCGCATGGCCCGCGTACTGGTCAGCGCGGGCTACGACATCACTGTCGAAGGCCATACGGATTCAGTGCCCGTGCGAAGTTCGGCCCCCTACCCGTCGAACTGGGAGCTTTCCAGCGCGCGCGCGGGAAGCGTCGTACGCTACCTCCAGGCCAACGGCATTCCAAAGTCTCACTTGAGGGCTGTCGGCTTTGCCGATTCGCGGCCGATCGCGGACAACGGCACACCGGAAGGCCGCGCCCGTAATCGCCGCGTAGAGCTGGTAGTATCCAAGCACCATGAAGAGTGAGGTCCAGTTCCGCGCGGTTGCGGTCACACCTGCTCGAAACGATCGAAGAGGCGCCCGGTGGAGACCTCTTCGTGAGAGACGCCGGTGACGTTTGCCATCGGAGGCCCCCGCAACAGCCAGGAGAGCATGCGGTCCACTGCGTCGTGCTCTCCCTGCAACAATACCTGCACCCGCCCATCGGACAGGTTGCGGACCCAGCCGCCCAGCTTCAGCAGATGGGCTTGCCTGACGGTGGCCGCCCGGAACCCCACTCCCTGGACCTTTCCCGAAACGACGGCTGAAAGAGTTTCGACGGATTGTCTGGCGGAAAGCGATTTCATGGTTAGGACGTCAGCGGCTCGATAGCACGCGCCGCCGCAGCGGTTGTGGTAGATTTTGATCATGATAGCCTGAGGTTGGGCGCGCTGCAGGGCCTCCGGCATTGCGCATGACACAGCAAAAACGACCACCTCGACTGGATGACGATGATTCATTTCGCACTCCCCTTCCCCTCACGGCCGGTCATGGCTGCGTTGGCGGCCGCACTGCTTCTGAGCGCATGCGCCAGCGGCCCAAAAGGCGACCTGAGCCTGGTTCCCGCCGAACTCAATGCGCAGACCCAGAAGGAAGGACTGTTTTCGCAGCCCATCAAGTGGAACCTGAAAAAGCCGGGCTGCAAAGGCGAATGCCCGATCCTGGTGGTGAATTCCCTGGTGTTTCCCGGGCACCAGCGCCTGACTGAGCTGGTGGATCACGCACTCGCCCTCATGACGTGGCTGGACAACGAACGTCCTGCCCCGTACGACACCGTCGCCGGGCTGCGGGACTACTTCTGGAAAACGGCCGCGCCCCGCGACGAAATCGACCTGAACGCGAAAACACGCTACCGGAACACGCACCTGACGGTGGTCGAACTCGAGGCCGGTCAATACCGGACCGGGATGGCCCACGGCCTGTCAGGCTCGCAGTTCCTGATCTGGCGCAATGACCTGCAAAAGGCGCTTACCCTCGACAGTCTGCTGCAGCCCGGCGCACGCCCGGCCTTCGACGCTGCCGTGCGGAAAGTCCACGCCCATTGGGTGAACACCAACGAGGCGGTCCGTGAAGACCCGGAAAACTTCCGCCGCATGTGGCCGTTTGTCCCGAGTGACAATGTAGGCCTCACGGACACAGGCATCGTCGTGAAATACCAACCCTATGAAATCGCTCCGTATTCCTTTGGCCAGCCCGAACTGCTGGTCCCCTACTCTGACCTGCAAGGCATTCTCAGGCCGGAATACCTGCCGCCCGCCTGAACCCCCGGGCGCGATGGCTTCTACCGAGCGGGCTGAT
>DATNAI010000254.1:0-9403 GCA_035572875.1 Castellaniella sp.
TATCCACGAAGACGAACTGGTCGCCACCGCGCGTCAGCACCCCGTGGATCCGATGGCGCGTCGTCTGGGCCTTGCGCGACACGATGGAAAGTTTGGCACCCACCAATGCATTGCTCAGCGTGGACTTCCCCACGTTGGGGCGGCCCACCAGCGCCACGAAGCCGCAGCGGGAGTCGCTCATTTTTTCTCCTGGGAGACTGCAACCGGCAGACTGAGCTGAGACCGGCGATGATGGCGGCGCCCTGATCGCCGCACCGGCCCTAGCGCCTCGATCGCAATGATCAACTGGGCCGCAGCAGCCTGCTCAGCCGCACGGCGGCTGCTGCCCGACGCCTGCTGGCGCAGGTCCAGGGACGGAATCTCGCAGAGCACGTCGAAAGTCTGGTTGTGGGCGGCGCCGTGCGTCCCCGCGACCGTATACTGCGGCAGCGCCAGACCGCGGCCCTGGACCATTTCCTGCAACAGCGTCTTGGCGTCCTTGCCGAAAGTGCGCAGATCGATGTTGGCCAGAATGGGGCGATACAGGCGATCGATGGCCGCACTGACCTCCGGAAAGCCGCCATCCAGATACAGCGCCCCCAGGATCGCCTCGACCGCATCGGCCAGGATGGACGGTCGCCGGAAGCCGCCGCTTTTGAGCTCGCCTTCCCCCAGGCGCAACAGCCCTGACAACCCCAGCGTACGCGCAATGTCCGCCAGCGCCGCCTGCTTGACCAAGTTCGACCGTACCCGCGAAAGATCGCCTTCGTCCATTTCGTCATGTTCGCGAAACAGCAGCGCGGACACCACGAAATTCAGCACCGAATCGCCCAGGAACTCCAGTCGCTCATTGTGCGGCATCCCGTGGCTGCGGTGGGTCAGGGCCTGTTCCAGCAACCCGAGGTCGCGGAAGCGGTAGCCCAGCGACTCCTGCAAGGTATCCAGCACCGTCATCACTTGAACCCGCCAATGCGGCTGGGCGACCCGAAATTCATCCAGATGAAGAATGCGCGGCCCACGATGTTGGCGTCCGGCACGAACCCCCAGTAGCGGCTGTCCAGGCTGTTGTCCCGATTGTCACCCATCATGAAGTAATGCCCCGCCGGTACGGTGCAGCGAATGCCGTCGGAGAGATAGGTGCAGGCCTGGAAGTCCGGAAAACGGGTGATGGGCATGAAGTCCTGCGGCGCATGGACGTTCAGCAGGATCTGATGCGCGACGGAACCGAGCTGCTCGCCGTACTGGCCCACGTAGACGGCCCGATCCGGTTCAAAGTAGTCGCCGTCCCGTTCATGCGCAATCAGTTGGCCGTTGATGGTCAGCACCTTGTTGCGGTATTCCACCACGTCGCCCGGCACGCCGACGACGCGCTTGATGTAGTCCACGGATGGATCCACCGGATAGCGGAAGACCACCACGTCACCCCGGTGCGGCGCACCAATCGGGATGATCTTGCGGTCGATGACCGGCAACCGGATGCCGTATTCGAACTTGTTCACCAATATCATGTCGCCATTTTCCAGCGTCGGCAGCATGGAGCCCGACGGAATGCGAAAAGGCTCCACCACGAAGGAGCGCAGGACGAACACGAACAGAATGACCGGAAAGAAGCTGACGCAATACTCCACCCACCATGGCGCGCGCAGGGTCTTCTCGTAGATCTCGAGACATTCGGCATCCAGCGCGGCCCGATCCAGCCCCGCCGCATTGTTGCGGCAAGCCTGCGCCGCCGCGTCGGCACGGGCGCGGCGCCGCTTGCGCAGCCGAAAGCGGTCCAGAAGCCAGACCAGCCCCGTGACGACCAGGGCCACGAACAGCAGCAGTGCAAAATCCCAGCTCATGTTGATTCCGCCTATTTTTCTTCGACTTGGAGCACCGCCAGGAAGGCCTCCTGCGGGATCTCGACATTACCGACCTGCTTCATGCGCTTCTTGCCCGCCTTCTGTTTTTCGAGCAGTTTCTTCTTGCGCGAAATATCGCCGCCGTAGCATTTGGCGAGGACGTTCTTGCGTAGCGCCTTGACGTTCTCGCGCGCCACGACCTCCGCGCCGATGGCCGCCTGGATGGCGATATCGAACATCTGGCGCGGAATCAGGCCGCGCATGCGGGTGACCACATCGCGCCCGCGCGTACGGGCATTGCTGCGGTGCACGATCATGGACAGCGCGTCGACCCGGTCGCCATTGATGAGCAGGTCCACGCGCACCACGTCAGCGACACGATACTCCTTGAATTCGTAGTCCATGGACGCATAGCCGCGCGACACCGACTTCAGGCGATCGAAAAAGTCCAGCACGATCTCGGCCAGCGGAATCTCGTAACTCAGGTGCACCTGGCGGCCGTGATAGCTCATGTTGAGCTGCACGCCGCGCTTGTTGGTGCACAGCGCCATCACCGGCCCGACGTATTCCTGGGGCATGAACAGCGTGACCGTCATGACGGGTTCGCGGATCTCGCGGATGAGGCCGACTTCCGGCATGCGGGCCGGGCTGTCGACCTTCAGCACGGTGCCGCTGCCGTCCACCACCTCGTAGACCACCGAAGGCGCGGTGGTGATGATGTCCATGTCGAACTCGCGTTCGAGCCGCTCCTGCACGATATCCATGTGCAGCAGTCCGAGAAATCCGCAGCGGAATCCGAAACCCAGCGCCTGGGAGACCTCGGGTTCGAACTTCAGCGACGAATCGTTCAGGCTCAGCTTTTCGAGCGAATCACGCAACTGATCGTACTGGCTGGACTCCACCGGATACACACCGGCAAAGACCTGCGGCTTGACTTCCTTGAAGCCCGGCAACGGGCCCGCGGCGGGCCTGGAGGCCAGCGTGACCGTATCGCCGACCTTGGCGTGCTGCAGTTCCTTGATGCCAGCGATGACAAAGCCGACCTCGCCCGCCGACAGGACAGCCCGGGACTCGGATTTCGGCGTGAACGCGCCAAGCTGCTCGCACAGGTGCGTGGCCCCCGTGGCCATGAGCAAGAGCTTGTCTCGCGGACGCAGCGTGCCGTTGACGATGCGCACGAGCATCACCACGCCTACGTAGTTGTCGAACCAGGAATCGATGATCAGGGCCTGCAGCGGTGCCTGCGGATCGCCTTTCGGCGGCGGCACATGCGCCACGATGGCTTCCAGGATCTCGTCGATGCCCTGCCCGGTCTTGGCACTGGCCAGGACGGCACCCGACGCGTCGATGCCGATGACGTCCTCGATTTCAGCCGCCGCCGAATCCGGATCCGCCGACGGCAGATCCATTTTGTTCAGCACCGGCAGCACTTCGACGCCGAGTTCGATGGCGGTATAGCAATTTGCGACGGTCTGGGCTTCCACGCCTTGCGAAGCGTCCACCACCAGCAGCGCCCCCTCGCAGGCCGACAGCGAACGGCTGACCTCGTAGGAAAAGTCGACGTGGCCCGGGGTGTCGATGAGATTCAGCTCATAGACCTGGCCGTCGGCGGCCGAGTACCGCAGTGCAGCGGTCTGGGCCTTGATGGTAATGCCACGCTCGCGCTCGATATCCATCGAGTCCAGCACCTGGGAAGACATCTCCCGGTCCTGCAGCCCGCCGCAACGCTGGATCAGGCGATCGGCCAGCGTGGACTTGCCATGGTCGATGTGCGCGATGATGGAGAAATTGCGGATGAGGTCCATATGGGGAGGATCGTCGTAAAAAGGAAGGGGACGCCGCAGGGCGCCCCCTTTCGTTCAGCCGGTATTTTACCGGTTTCCGTCCTTGCGCATCATTGGGGCTTGACGATTACCCACTGGGACTGCTGATCCCTGCTGACCAGCAGCACCACCGGACGGGACTTGTCGAGTTCCTTCACCACCTCGGCGTATTGCTGCGGGCTGGTGATGTCGATGTCGTTGATGCGCAGGATGATGTCGCCCTGCTGGATGCCCACATCGGCCGCTGCGCCTTCCGCCTGATCAACCACCACGCCCTGGGTGTCACCCGAGTCAGCCGGCCGCGCTTTCACGATCAGTCCCAACCGGTCCGCCTTGGTGGGCCCCGGCACTTCCTCGGACTGCTGCGCCGCGATGTCCTTTTCGCTGAGTTCGGCAACCTTGGCCTTCAGATCGACCGTCTTGCCCTTGCGCCAGACCTGGATCGTGACGTCGGTCCCTGGCTGCGTGGCACCCACCATGCGCGGCAGGTCCGTCATGTGCTCGATCTTGTGGCCATTGAAGGCCGTGATCACGTCACCCGGATGCACGCCCGCCTTGGCGGCCGGCCCCTTGGGCTCGATGCTGCTCACCAGCGCGCCTTCGGACTTGGGCAGCCCCAGGGCCTTGGCCACATCGTCCTGGACTTCCGTGATCTGGACGCCGATCTTGCCGCGCGTGACCTTGCCATGCGCCTTCAGCTGGTCGACGACCCGCATGACTTCATCGATCGGGATGGCCAGCGAAATGCCCATGAAGCCGCCGCTGCGCGAAATGATCTGGGAATTGATCCCCACGACCTGACCCGCCAGATTGATCAGCGGCCCGCCCGAATTGCCGGGGTTCACCGCCACGTCGGTCTGGATGAAAGGCAGATAATCGCCGGTATCCCGGTTGATGGCGCTGATGATACCGGCGGTCACCGTCGAATCCAGCCCGAAGGGTGATCCGATGGCCAGCACCCATTGCCCCTTTTTCAGCTTGTCGGAATCTCCGATGGGCAACGGCTTGAGGTCCTTGGCGTCGATCTTCAGCAAGGCAATGTCGGTACGGGCGTCCGTGCCGATGACCTTGGCCTTGTATTCCTTGCCGCTGGTCATGGTGACGAAGATGCCGTTGGAGTTGTCGACCACATGGTTGTTGGTCAGGACATAGCCGTCACTGGAGAGGATGAAGCCCGAGCCGATGCCGCGCGGCACGGTCCGTTCCTGCGGACGAGGCTGCTTGGACGATGGCGCGCGCGGCTTCTGCTGCTGTTGTTGCTGTGGTTGCTGCTGCGAACCGAACCCGGGCGGCACGAAGTCGGGCCCGAAGAACCAGCGGAACAGGTCCGACGGGTCGGCCCCACCGCCCGGGCCCATGGGCGAGCGCCGCACCGGGACGGCTTCAGTCGTACGGATATTGACGACCGAGCCCTCGGTCTCCGCCACGACCTGGGTGAAATCGGGCAGCGCGACCGTCGGGGCCGCAGGCTGCGGTTGGGCAACCGCCACAGGCAGGGTCGCCGCCAGCACCAGGCTGGCGGCCGCGCCCGCCACCATCCGTCTCATGGCGGGAGTACCGCGCAAATCGAAAGCCATGGAATTCTCCTTGTCAGCGAAGTTCAATGAGCAGCCTTTGACACATACTGCGCGGCATGCGCCACATCCCGCACCGTCTGCGCCGGGACCTCGCCCACAGCAGTGAGCCAGTAGGACGCCAGACGCAACCGATAGATATTCAATGCACCCTGGCGCATGCCGCCCTGTTTGACGTTTTGATCGCGTTTCGGGTCAAAGGTTTCAATGAAAATGGAAATGGCGGCCAGACCGTCCGACAGCACCAATTGATCCACGCCATGATGCGGACCGATCTTGCGCGAGAGCTGGGCCACGGGCGCAAAACCGGCCGGCGGGGAAAACCGCCAGCCCTTGGCCCGAAGATCCGTGGGCCTGCCGGACTCGGTTTCCTGGCTCCAGTTGCGGGTATCCCAAGGCGAGTCCAACGCATTCGCGGGCACGTCGGGTCCCAGCCGGATGGTGCCAAAGGCCACCTGATCCACAAGATGGCCCTTGGGGTCCAGCGTCTGGGACTTGAGCAGCAAGTGCGTTTGCTGGTCCGTGCAGATGCGATAGCTGTAACGCAGATGGTCGCGCGCGATGAGTTCGGACACGGCACAGTCGCGGCCCGCTACGCGGTAGGAACGCGAGGACGGCTTCCATTCATAGTGTTCTTCCAGGCTCCGCCCGTCGCCCAGCAACAGCCCTGGAAAGTGGTCGTCGCGCGCTGGCTGCACGGTGACCAGCTTGCGATCAGGCTCCAGACAATGCTCGACATCGTTTTGCCGCAGGCACTCGCGGGGATCGCCATCCAGGGCCTCAAGGCGCTCGCGCTCACCCTGACCATCGACCCTATGCGTCAGACGCGTGGACTGGATCATCGTCCCTTGCTGATAAACATAGACCCCGGAATAATCCAGGGTTCGGGCGGCCGTCTGGACCTGCCGCAGGAACCCGCCAATGGCCGGCGAAGCCGCGAGGGCAGGACCGCAGCCTGCGGACAACAATAGCGCGAGGGCCAAGCCCGGCGCCCACCGTCGGGCAGGTTCCGATGCCTCGACGGCCATCAGTTCGACTCCATCCCATCATAGGAAACCTGGCGAACGGGACCGGTGCCCGCCATGGCCTGGTGCGCGTCCATGTAGGGGGCCAGCCCGGGATCGGCCGGCCCGACCTCCGCGACCACCGGCGCCGTGACTGCGATGTCGTCACCGCCAAACAGCGCCGGCCGCGCCATCCAGACCACGGACACCACTGCGGCGGCCACCGCCACACCGGAGAGGCTCAGTCTCAGCAGATGCCGCCGCCCGATCGGCCCGGGCGCGACAATGGCGGGCTCGCCATCCAGCGCCGCCGATACACGCGCATAAAACCGGCTGGAGGGCTGAATCGCCAGCTCTTCGCTGCGCATCACGTCGCCGATCAGGTGATAAGTGTCCCAGAGCTGGCGGGCATACGGGGTATCGAGTTCGTCGGCGCGAAGATCTTCCTGGCCATCCACCCAGGCCGACACCGAGGACTCCCAGGTCTGATCCCCCGCTTGCGGTTCACGACGAGTATTCATGACGACTCCTTACCAACGGTGCTCCGAATCCTGTCCCATGACAGGCCGCAGCCGGGCCGCAATGGCCTCGCGAGCCCGATAGATGCGCGAGCGCACCGTTCCGATCGGACACTGCATGGCGCTGGCGATGTCCTCATAACTCATCCCTTCGATTTCCCGCAACACGATGGCCGTCCGCAGGTCCTCCGGCAGCGCCTCGATGGCCTCATTGACCGTTTGTGCGATCTGACGACTGGCCAGCACCGACTCGGGCGTGCTCTGATCGCTTAGGCCATCGATCTGGTCAAAAGTTTCACCCTCTTCGGTCTCCAGATGTGTAACAGCGACGGGCCGGCGAAAACTGGCGCTCTGCCAGTTGCGCGCCGTATTCACCGCAATCCGGTACAACCAGGTATAGAAGGCGCTTTCCCCGCGGAACCGCGGCAGCGCCCGGTAGGCCTTGATGAACGCTTCCTGGGCCACGTCCTCGACTTCGGCGGGGTCGTGGATCATGCGCGACAGCAACCGCATGATCTTGCGCTGGTATTTGAGGACCAGCAAGTCGAACGCGCGACGGTCTCCAGTGCGCACCCGCTCGACGAGCGCCAGATCAACCTCGCGCTCGGACATACCGGCTCCTCGGAGTGACCTGCGCGCGCACGGATCAGATCCGGCTGACAATCATGGAGCCATTGGTCCCGCCGAACCCGAAGGAATTCGATAACGCCACATCGATCTTCATGTCGCGGGCCTCGTTTGCGCAGTAATCCAGATCGCACTCCGGATCCTGATGAAACAGATTGATGGTCGGCGGCGAGATCTGGCGGCACACCGCCAGCGTGGTGAAGACGGCCTCAATGCCACCGGCAGCGCCCAGCAGGTGGCCGGTCATGGACTTGGTCGAATTCACCACCAGCTTGCGCGCATGATCACCGAAAGCGAGCTTGAGCGCCTCGGTCTCGTTCTTGTCCCCGAGCGGCGTGGAGGTGCCATGCGCGTTCACGTAGCTGATCTCTTCAGCGTTCACGCCACTATTGCGCATGGCATGCAACATGCCGCGGCGCGGACCGTCCTGGTCCGGGCTGGTGATGTGGTGAGCGTCGGAACTCATGCCGAACCCGCGGAATTCCGCATAGATACGCGCGCCACGCTGGCGGGCGTGTTCGTATTCCTCGAGCACCAGGACGCCTGCGCCTTCGCCCAGCACGAAACCGTCCCGGTCCCGGTCCCAGGGGCGCGAGGCCGTGGTGGGATCGTCATTGCGCGTAGACAATGCCCGCATGGCCGCAAACCCGCCCATGCCCAGGGGCGAGACAGAGCTTTCGGCCCCCCCCGCCACCATCACGTCGGCGTCGCCATATTCGATCAGGCGCGC
This sequence comes from Castellaniella sp., assembly GCA_035572875.1. Classification (GTDB taxonomy): domain Bacteria; phylum Pseudomonadota; class Gammaproteobacteria; order Burkholderiales; family Burkholderiaceae_B; genus Castellaniella. Next base: position 8,097 of record DATNAI010000254.1, read on the forward strand.
CGCATCGCCGAGGGAGTGCAGGCCGGTGGTGCAGGCCGACACCACCGCATAGCTGGGGCCCTTCAGACCCAGCATGATGGAAAGCTGGCCGGAAATCAGATTGATGAGCGAGGCCGGCACAAAAAACGGCGAAATCCGCCGGGCGCCCCGCTGCAGGTACTCGATCTGTGTCTCTTCGATTCGCGGGAGGCCGCCAATGCCAGAGCCGATGATGGTGCCACAGCGGTCCGCATTGGCCTCGGTGATTTCCAGCCCGGAATCGCGCCAGGCCTGGATACCGGCCGCCACGCCATAATGGATGAAGGTATCCATCTGCTTGGCTTCCTTGGCACCCATGTAATCAGTAACCTGGAAGTCCTTGACCTCGCCGGCGATCTGGGAGCTGAGAACCGATGCGTCAAAGCGTGTCACCCGCCCGATGCCCGAACGCCCCTGGATGATATTATCCCAAGCGGTTTCGACATCATTGCCTACGGGCGATACGATGCCCAATCCGGTTATGACGACACGTCGTTTCACATACGGCTCCTGAAAATGAAAGGGGCGGACTCATGGCAGGCCATCCCAACCGGAATCCAGCGCGGAAACCGAAAATGTCTCGCCACGAACCGCCCGAGGGCCCGACGGCGGCGCGCCGCTGCCGGAACATCGAAAAGATTACTGCTTGCTGTGCGAGGTGATGTAGTCCACCGCCTGCTGCACCGTCGTGATCTTTTCGGCTTCCTCGTCCGGGATTTCGGTTTCGAATTCGTCCTCGAGGGCCATCACAAGCTCGACCATGTCGAGCGAATCGGCACCGAGGTCGTCAAGGAAGGAAGATTCGTTCTTGATCTCGGCTTCGTTGACGCCGAGCTGCTCAGCGACGATCTTCTTGACGCGCTGTTCGATGCTTTCCATGCATGTTCTCCAGTTAGGAAAAATCCCGCGAATTATAGCCAAATGAGGTGGAACGGGCAGCGGGTTCTAGGTCAAAAAAAGAATTGAACGGATTTTACCTTAGATGGGCAAGCCCCGTTCCGTAAGCCCTACATGTACATGCCGCCATTCACGTGCAGCGTCGTACCGGTCACGTAGCTCGCCTGAGGACTGGCCAGGTACGCGACGGCGCAGGCGATATCCGCCGGGGAGCCCAGGCGCCCCAAGGGGATCTGGCTCAGGATGCCAGCCGTCTGGGTCTCGGACAGCGTCCGCGTCATGTCGGTATCGATGAATCCCGGCGCCACGCAATTGACTGTGATGCCGCGGCTGCCCAGCTCAATGGCCAGCGCGCGCGACAGTCCGGCCACGCCGGCCTTTGCCGCCGCGTA
>DATNAI010000255.1:0-8638 GCA_035572875.1 Castellaniella sp.
GCATGCTCGACCGCCGGTTGACTCCGGAGGTAGGTGATGATGGCCTTGAGGTCGCGGTCGGACAGATTGCGATAGAACGGGACGGGCATGGGCGGACCAATGAGCGAGCCGTCCGGCCGGATGCCTTCGCGGATCGCGCGGGCCAGTTGGGCGTCGGTCCAGTTGCCGATGCCTGTCTTGCGATCGGGCGTGATGTTCGAAGCGTAGGTCTTGAATACCGGCGCCTCGAAAACCATGCCGCCCGATAGCCCGAGGTTGCTCAGGACGTTGCCTTTGTCATCGCGGGCCGCGTGGCAATTGGCGCAGGCGACCACGCCATTCATCAGATAGTCGCCGCGGACGAGCAGGTCGTCGGCCTGCGCCGGGGCGATGCAGGCCCCCCAAGCCACGACGCCGCAAACCGCCAGTTTCAGAATCGTTTTCATTTATTTTGGATCCCATCAAGAGGGAAATTGGCCGCTGGCGCCGACCTCGCAGCGTGCGCCAGTGTCTGAGTTTGCAACAAATTCTGCTGAATTATGCGCCCCCGCGCCGGAGCCTGCATCCCCTGTCCGGCGGAGATCATGGTCGCGGGGCGCCATGCGTTTCGGCCCGGATGACGATAGCCAGCCCCGCCAGCAATGCCGCCAGACCCGCATAGGCCGCGGATCCCGGCTGTTCGCCCACCACCACGATGGCCAGGACGAAGGCGGTTACCGGCTCCATCAGCGCCAGGGATACGCCGCTGGCGGCGCTGATGCTGCGCAAGCCGGTGGTAAATAGCAGGTAAGCGACGCCAGTGGCGGCCACTCCCAGGAACCCGACCACCAGCCAGCCCGTTCCGGTGATGTGCGGCGGACCTGCCTGCAGCCCCGCTGCCGGAAGAGCGAGCACGGCGCCCACGAAGAAGACGCCCAGCGTCGTGACAGCCGGCGCCGAGTGGCGGACAAGTTGCTTGTTGAGAAGCGCATACACCGCATAGGTCAAGCCTGCGGCCAGGCACAGCGCGATGCCGAGCGGATCCGCCCGCACGGCGCCGCCACGCCCGATGACCAGCAGCACCCCGCCTGCGACGGCCAGCAGGGTGCCCAGCCACCAGCCAGCGCTGGGCCGCGTGCCCGCGGTCATTTGCAACAATCCCGCCCAGATCGGACCGCTGCCCAGCGCCAGGGCCGTGCCGACCGCTACGCCGGTGATTTTCACGCCAGCGAAGAATGTCAGGTTGTAGCCGGCCATGCAAGCTCCCGCCCAGATGGCCTGCCTCCACTGCAGATTGGCCAGTTCACGCCGCAGACGCGCGGGCCCCAGACGCCAGCTGGCGTAGACGAGGAAAAAGAGAGTGGCCGCGAGCAGACGCAACGCCCCCACCCAATACGGTGAGAGGCCCGGCGAAAAGCTCTGGGCCGTGCCGGTGGTGCCCCACAGCAAGCCTGCGCACAGTACCAGCAGCACGCCATGCAAAGGACTGCCGGCAAAGGAGGAGTAAGGGGAGTTCGGCAATGTGCTCATGCTGCTACCGGGCTGGCGCCATTCCCCGGACATGTTCGTGTACCTGGACATTCGTCTGCCGGCCGCAGTGGCGCGGAGGACCGACCGGTTCGGTGAGGGCCATGGTGGGAAACTGGATTCGAGGCGATGGGTGGATATTACAGCGGCTGTTGTCAGGGAGGCTTGGGCAGGCCTGGCAGCGGCAGGCGCCAGTTCAGTTGGCTTGCGAGTTGATCTTCGTCAAAGGAATGACATAGGAAGGCGAAGGGAGTCCTCGGCGCGTCCGTTCCAGGGCTATGATCGTGCATGACACGGGCAGCCCCGCCTCCAGGAGAGTTTCTTGAATATCAATACCATTCTCGTCCCAGTAGATGGCTCCGCTTCCTCGTTGCGTGCGGTTGAATTCGCCATTCGGGCGGCCCAGGATCGCGACGATATCACTCTGCATGTCCTGACGGTACAGGCCCCGATCATCTCGGGCAACGTCAAGCGATTCATCTCGGGTGAAATTATCGATGACTATTACCAGGATGAGGGGCGCCAGGCGTTGCGGATCGCCGAGACCATGCTGGGAAAGTCCGGGGTGGCCTACCAGACGCACATCGCGATCGGTCCGATTGCGGAAACCATCCATGGCTTTGCCAAAGAGAATGGATGCGGGCAGATCGCCATGGGCACGCGAGGACTGGGCTCTGTTGCGGGGCTGTTTCTGGGCTCGGTTGCGACCAAGGTGCTGAGCTTGGTCGACGTTCCCGTCACATTGGTGAAATAAGCCCGGCATGAATCAAGAGGTCAACGAGCGCGTTTCGTTTGCGTGGAACCGTAACACGAAAGCGTGAAAGCGTTAGCCGCGCCAAGTGCGCACGCGGCCGGTATCGACGTGCACGAAATTGCTGCCTGGATAATAGCCCACGCCGCCCGCTTTGAGCGCAAGAGCGGCGTCGCGCAGCTCCATGAGTGGAACGCCGGGAAGGCGCAGATCGATTGCCTTTCCATCCACATGCAGACTGTGCCGGGCAACGCCGCCGCCTCGCGTGGTGCGCAACCGCTCGTTGGTTTCCGGGGAGCGGTAGCCTGAAATGATTTCATACGGCGTATGCACCTTCAGCGCCGCGCGCAGCGAGTACATGATGTCGTAGAGGCCGGCGTCCATCCTGCCGATGTGTCCGGAGTAGTGATCGCGCAGAAAGTGGTTAAGATCAGTAAGCGCCTTTGGCACATATCGGGTACCCACCGCGTAGATCAGCTGGATTTTTTCGCGTGTGTGGGTGTTGTCCATCGCCAGATTCCTGGACGAGGACGTGGTTTGAAAGGTGGCCCGCGCGATTGTGGGCAGAGTGCCCAGGACGGCCAAGCCCGAGGCAGCCGAGAGAAAACGTCGGCGTGCGGCGCTGGGAGGAGTCGCCATTGGGAATACCGAAAAATGTGGATGCCCAGTGCGCGGCGCGAGATGGTACGTGTTGCCGCAACCGTCAGTGGGCGAGACCGACATTGCGCAGCGCGCGCTCAAGGCGTGCATCCTGCTGATAGATGTCGGGGTAAAAATACACTTTACCACCGTTTTTGACAACGGCTGTACTGTAGGCGATCAGAACGGGTATGGGTTGCTCGAGCCTTATGGTGCGTGATTGACCGCCTTTCATAGCCTCTTCTATCCGGTTTTCCGGCCATTGGGGGTTGCCGTGCAACACAAAGAGGGCGAGTTGCGCCGGGGACTCGATGCGGATGCAGCCATGGCTGAAGTCCCGGCGCACGCGTGAAAACAGCTCTGGCGCCGGGGTATGGTGAAGGTAGATGTTCTGATCGTTCGGGAAGATAAATTTGATGTCCCCCAGGGCATTACGTGGACCCGGGCGTTGCCGTATCCGCCAGTCCCCCCGCTGGACTTTGTCGATGGCCTCGCTGCTCAGCGAACTCACTATCTTGCCGTCCTGGGTGACAAACTCGAACCCCTGTTGTGCAAAGTACCCCGGGTCGCGGCGTAGCTTCGGCAATGTTTCGCCACGCGCGATTGATCGGGGTACATTCCAATAGGGACTGAATTCGATGAAACGCATGTCTTCCAGGAAAATGGGCGTGCGCGTATCCAGTGCCCGACCCACGATCACCCGCATCTCGAGGTCAAGCTCGACGCGATTGCCCTGAGTTTCGTAGGCGCGCAACACGAACTCGGGAATGTTCACCACAATCATGCGCTGGCCATAGAGCAGCGGCGTCCAGCGCAGACGTTCAAGCGTCAGCGCCATCTGCTTTGCGCGCTGCGCCGGAGTGACTTCAAGTTGGGCCACGGTCATGGGCCCGATCACGCCATCTCTATCCAGTCCGTGGCGGATCTGGAAGCGCTGGACCGCATCGACCAATTCGCCTTCATAGAGTGCAGGAATGATTGCGGAGGAGGGCAGATCGCCCAGCGCACGCAGGCGCGCGGCCAGGGTGGCAAGCCCTGTGTATGCATCGCCTGGCTTGAGTCCGCGGGCGGGCAATGCGGGAAGTGCTCTCTGCCAAGCGGGGGGCAGGCCCATGGCACGGTATGCATTCATGATCGCGCGCAAGGGTTCGTACATGGGCACTTTGGGCATCGCATCGTTCAGGGCCTGCGCGAGGTCGCCAGCGATGCGGGCGTTGGCGATGATGCTCCGGGGGTCGAACGTCGCCGGGGGCGGGACCTTGAAGTGATGTTGAAGGACGTCGGGGTTCAGTCGGCCCTGGTGCAGGTCGCGCAGATACCGGACCAGTGCCTCGGTGAGCTGGTCGTCGAGCCTGCCGGCTATCATGGCGGGCTCTGCGCGGTTGTGGGCAGCCTGCTGAAAGGCTTGCGAGATTTCCGCGACGTGGTAATCCTGCGGGTTCAGGCCCTGCGCCTTCGCATCGGCAAGTGTTTGGAGGGCAAGGAGCGCGTCTGCTCCCGGCCTGCCGCGCTCGAACCACGATGGCATGGGTGCATCTGATGATTGCGCGCCCTCGAAGAGGTCGGGATTGGCGACGTTGACGCCCGGGACCATAAGCGGAGCTTCCGCGTCAGCACGGTGCAAGGCGGAAACTCCGCCTGGTGTCTGGGCGCCGGATGAAAAGGTGACAAGCGCCAGCATGGCGCTACACAGCGCTGTGAATAGGGTTGGCCCCCGGTTTGACGGCGTCATGGGCTTTTCGTGGATGATCGATGATTCATTGTCCCATAGCCATGCACCGCCTCACATGAAACAGCGGATAGGTGTACGTCTTCCCGGGGAGGCCTGGAAATGGCGACGTAGCCGGCAACAAAAGGGCCACCCGTTCAGGTGGCCCAATTGTGCGGAAATCCGCACGAATATCTGGTGGAGACGAGGAGGATCGAACTCCCGACCTTCGCATTGCGAACGCGACGCTCTCCCAGCTGAGCTACGTCCCCGAAAGAGCAGCATTCTAGCATAGAAAATTCCAGCCAGCGGCGCCTTGCCGGCGAGAACCGAGGCGTGGGGCAGGGTGCCCTTCGCTGCGGCGATATAATGCCAGATTGTCTTTTCTCTGGCTATTTCGGAGCCCCATGAGCACAACCATACTCGAGAACCTGCCGGTCGGGCAGAAAGTCGGCATTGCCTTTTCCGGTGGCCTGGATACCAGTGCGGCGCTGCTGTGGATGAAGAACAACGGGGCGCTGCCCTATGCGTACACGGCCAATCTGGGGCAGCCCGATGAGGCCGATTACGACGAAATCCCTCGCAAGGCGCTGCGTTACGGGGCCAAGGGCGCGCGCCTGGTCGACTGTCGGGCCCAACTCGTCTCCGAGGGGATCGCTGCGCTGCAATGCAACGCCTTCCATGTCTCGACCGCCGGGGTGACCTACTTCAACACCACGCCGCTGGGGCGCGCCGTGACGGGCACCATGCTGGTGTCGGCCATGCGCGAAGACGACGTGCACATCTGGGGCGACGGCAGCACATTCAAGGGCAACGACATCGAGCGTTTCTATCGCTACGGGCTGCTGACCAATCCTGATCTCAAGATCTACAAGCCATGGCTGGACCAGCGCTTCATTGATGAATTGGGCGGGCGCGCGGAGATGTCCGTGTACCTGCAGGAAAACGGCTTCGACTACAAGATGTCGAAGGAGAAGGCCTACTCCACGGACTCCAACATGCTGGGCGCGACCCACGAGGCCAAGGACTTGGAACATCTGAATTCCGGCATCCATATCGTGGACCCCATCATGGGCGTGGCATTCTGGAAGCAGGCGACCGATGTCAAGGGCGAAGAGGTCACTGTCCGGTTCCACGAGGGACAGCCCGTGGCGCTCAACGGCGTCGAGTTTTCGGATCCGGTCGCGCTCATGCTGGAGGCCAATCGTATCGGTGGGCGCCATGGGCTGGGCATGAGCGACCAGATCGAGAATCGCATCATCGAGGCCAAGAGCCGCGGCGTGTACGAGGCGCCGGGCATGGCGTTGCTGCACATCGCCTACGAGCGGCTGGTGACCGGCATCCACAACGAGGACACCATCGAGCAGTACCGCATCAACGGCATCCGGCTGGGCCGCCTGCTCTATCAGGGCCGCTGGTTCGACCCGCAGGCCATCATGTTGCGTGAGACCGCGCAGCGCTGGGTCGCACGTGCCATTACGGGCGAGGTCGCACTGGAACTGCGCCGAGGCAACGACTATTCCATTCTGGATACCCGTTCACCCAATCTGACCTATCACCCCGAGCGCCTGACCATGGAGAAGGGCGAATCCATGTTTTCGCCGCTTGACCGCATCGGCCAGTTGACCATGCGCAATCTGGACATCGTGGATACGCGCGAGAAGCTGTTCACCTATACCCAGGTGGGGCTGCTGTCCAAGACCGGCCCGTCGGATATTCCGCAGCTCAAGCGGGACACCCCGAAGGATTGATTGGCGAGTGGCGACGGCCACGCAGGTACGGCGGACAACCTTCGGTCCGCCCGCCGTGCAGCACGGCCGGGGACATGCGGCGGGGCGATATCAGAAAGGAAAGGTCAGGGCGTTGGGGCGGATGCGGCACCGTCCCCGGTGGCGTCCTGCGCCGATTCATCCTGGCTCACGTCTGTGGTCTTCAGGCGATTGCTTTCGGCGAAGTCGCAAGCGAATTTCCAGGCCAGCGGCTCGAGCTGGCGCAGGCGATGGTCGACCAGAACGCAGGGCACGCCCTCTACGACTCGCGGCGTGGCGTAGGGCGAATAGGCAAATGGGTTATGGGTCGAGCCCGCCGGTTTGAATTGGGACAGCACGCCAGCCAGTCGCTCCGCCCAGTCACTGGGCCGGAATCGTTGGCCCTCCAGGGTCCTACCGTGGATGATCAAATGCTGGACAGGGTGGCTCATGTTGTTTCCAAAGGCGGGATGCACCCGGAATCGCCGTGTGGGCTCCTCCGAGGCTGGTGCACGTCTTCCCCTTCGCCGCGCATTGTATCCGATCGAGGTTTTGCGTGCGCCCTGGGCGCACGGTAAGATGAACGCTTTACACAGGGTTTCTCATGTCCAGCGCCAACGCTACCGGGCCTTTGCGGCATTTCCTGCAATTGCGTGATTTTTCCGAAGACGAGATCCATTACGTCATCGAACGCGCACGGCTCATCAAGGACAAGTTCAAGCGCTATCTGCCCCATCACACGCTGCACGACCGGAACCTCGCCATGGTGTTCGAGAAGGCCAGCACGCGCACGCGGGTGTCATTCGAGGCAGGCATGTATCAGTTGGGCGGATCGGTCATCTACTTGACCACCCAGGGATCCCAGTTGGGCCGCTCGGAACCGATCGAGGACACCGCGCGGGTGATTTCGCGCATGGTGGATCTGGTGATGATCCGGACTTTCGAGCAGACCCGCATCGAGCGCTTTGCGGCCCATTCCCGAGTACCGGTCATCAATGGCCTGACCAACGAATACCATCCGTGCCAGATCCTGGCCGATATCCTGACCTTTGTCGAACACCGCGGCCCCATTCGCGGCAGGACGGTGGCCTGGATCGGCGATGCCAACAACATGTCCTACACGTGGATCCAGGCTGCCGAATTGATGGGCTTCACGCTGCATGTGTCGGGGCCGGTCGGCTACAAGCTCGATCCCTTGCGGGTAGGGCCGCTGCCCGCTTCCGTGGTGCGTGAATTCGATGACCCGACCGATGCCTGCAGAGGTGCGGATCTCGTCACGACGGACGTCTGGACCAGCATGGGCTACGAGGCCGAGAACGAGGCCCGCCGGCTGGCCTTTGCCGACTGGTCGGTGGACGGGCGCCTGATGGCGGCCGCTCATCCCGATGCGATCTTCATGCATTGCCTGCCTGCGCACCGCGGGGAAGAGGTCACCGGCGAAGTCATTGACGGGCCCCAAAGCGTGGTCTGGGACGAAGCTGAAAACCGACTGCACGTGCAGAAGGCGCTGATGGAGTTCCTGCTGCTGGGGCGGCAGGGCGCCTGAGGCGCCACGTGCGTCCGCTGGCGGCTCCGCCGCTCGGCGCCGGGTACGGAAGACGGGCGGCTGATGGTGGTCAATGAAAAAGGACGCGCGAGGCGTCCTTTTTTCAGTTCAAGCCGCTCCAGATGATCAGGCAATGGCCTTGATCGCAGCCGACAGGCGGCTCTTGTGACGCGCGGCTTTGTTCTTGTGGATGATCTGCTTGTCGGCCACACGGTCGATCACGCTGCTGGCCTGCTTGAAGACGTCATTGGCGGCAGCCTTGTCGCCGGCGTCCACTGCCTGGCGCACGCGTTTGATCGCGGTGCGCAGCATAGAGCGCATGCTGGCGTTATGTTTGTTGTGGGCAACGGCCTGACGGGCGCGTTTACGAGCTTGTGCAGAATTGGCCATAGAGTGCTATTCGTTAACCTTGGTTGGAAACGGTCGCTTGAACTGAGAAGCAAAGACAAAAGATTCTATCTTAGGTCTGCCTGCGTGTAAAGTCTCTAGGCCGAAAACCGAATAAAAACAAGGTGCTGAAGTAAGCCAGTCCGGCGGCCAGCAGTACCGCCAGCAGCCATGCGACCCGCTCGCCCGGGTGATGTCCGAGCGCAATCCAGTCCAGATGGCGCTGCGCCCAGACGAGTACCAGCCCCAAGGCTGCCAGGGACGGCACGATGCGCATCACGAATCGCGTCCAGCCGGGTAGCGGGACGTACAGGCCGCGCCGGCGCAGAAGGATCACCAGGCAGAGTGCGTTGGCGGTGGCTCCCAGGCCGATC
>DATNAI010000256.1:0-5468 GCA_035572875.1 Castellaniella sp.
CACATCCGCTCGAGCATCCCCACCCGCCTCTGCCGCCGGTCGACGGGCTGTTCCGCCAGGTTACGGATGTAGCCTGGGACTCCGAAGACAACATCTACATCACCGACGGCTACATCAACTCGCGCGTCGCCAAGTTCGACCGGGATGGAAACTGGGTTGGCTCATTCGGCGGGCCCGGGACCGCCCCCGGCCAGTTCAACACGCTGCACGCCATCGTGATCGATGCGCAGAATCGTCTGTATATCGCAGACCGTGGCAACCGCCGTATCCAGGTACTGGATACTTCCGGCAAGGTACTCCAGATCCTGCATATCGATGTACCGGTGCCGCCGCATGCCCGGCCCATCCTGATGGCCCCGAGCGCCGCCATCAACCAGCCCGGCGCGCCCTGGGCCCTGTGCATCACACCGCCGCCTCACCAGGTGCTCTACGTCGCTGATGCGTTTCCCGGCCGCATCTACAAGGTGTCGCTCGACGGCCGGGTCCTCGGATGGCTCGGCCGCTCAGGTCACCAGCTCAAGCAATTCGGCTGGATCCATGAGCTGGCCTGCCCTTCGGAGAACGAGGTCTACGCGGCCGAGCTGCTGAACTGGCGTGTCCAGAAGCTGATCTTGCATCCGCATTAAGAAACAGGCGCCTGCGCCCGGATTACGCCCCCCGTAACAGAACGGTCTACTAGTCTACTAGTCGTTTCCAGCCGTCGCCCTGATGGCGACCGGGCCCAACAACGATGCACCCACGATGCCACCCCCGCGTGACGGGGCCGCCTTGCTCGGATGATCCTCCGTGAAGACGGCCCGCATCTCGTTCTGGGCAATGTGCGCAGTAACGTGCTTGTAAAAGGGAATGGCACTGTCGCTATCGGCGTCACCCCAGTCCTCGTGCAGCAGATTGAAGTGCAGCGTATCCCCATCGATTTGGAAATCATCCAGCGCCGCCATGGTCCAGGGGTTGCTGCAGCGACCGCACACCATGCCCCGCAGCCGATTGCCGACGCGGCGGATGATGAAGAACTGCTTATCGATGCCGACCCCGAAGCCCAGCCATACCCCGACCACGCGGGCGGGCGTGAGCTGCTCCCAGGGCCCGGGCTGGACGTACGGTGCCGGTGCCCGTCTCGGTCCCTGCGGCCGCAGTGGTGTCACCGGCGGCGTGCCGCGTGGCAGACGCTGCACCGGCACGAATGCCAGCGGCGCCGGTCCACGCGGGTCCTTGTGCATCGTCCAGCCGAAATGGCCGGCATCGGACGCTCCCGGCGCGCCGCTCGTGCCGTCCACCACGAGCTCGCCGTCCCGCGCCTTCGCGCTGACATGGTCCACATAGGCCGTGCTGCCATCGTCATGCACATGCGTGACGATGAAGCGCAGGCCATCGGAGCCGAGCGTGCCATCCACGAAGGCAAGCGTGGTCGCATCGTCGCACGGTCCACAATAGATGCCCCGGACCGTGGATCCGCGGATCGAGAAATCGTAAATGTGGTGGTCGGCAAGATCGCTCTCCCAACCACCCCTGTACTGGTCACCCAGGCTGCGCGGCGCGGCCGGCCCGTGATCGTTCTGCGCCGAGGCTCCCTGGACGGACATAAGCGTTACCAGCCCCAGCCAGATCGCCAGCAGCGGCAGCGATGCGGGAAACTTGTGCACGAAATCCCCCTTTTTCAGATGAGCGTACCAGATACCCGGAACGCGCACATCCGTGAAGCCGTGGCACTTCCCGCCGACTACGACCTACAATGCATCACCGACCGAGTGTAGCGGCGGTCACACGGCTCATTGGCCACGGCCAGGTGGCGGGACGGTGATCAGGGGGGTATTCGCTTATGGGCACTATAAAAAGTCGAGCCCGGGCGGCACTGTCTGCGGCTGTGGCCAGTCTGGGAATGGCGATGGCCGCGACCGGACTGGCCGCCGACGACCCGGACTCCCAGTTCGCGCAATTCGTACCCGATGACCCGAGCTCCCAGGGCGAGCTCAATCCCGCAATGCCCGTCGGGGTCATCGAGATTGCGCACGACGTCTATATGATGACGGTGCACGGTGTAAACGTTGTCGTACAAACGGGCGATGACGGCACGGTCATTGTGAACACCGGTCCCGCGAGCGGTGCGCAGGCCCTGGTGGCGACCGTGAATAAGTTCGTCCATCAGCCGGTCCGGTACATCATTGACACGGGTGCCGATCCGGAACTGATTGGAGGCAACGCCGTCATCGCCACGGCAGGGCAGAGTCCGTTGCATATGGATGCGTTTGCTCAGGGACAGCAGCGGCGATTCTCCGGGGTGCTGCAACTGGGGGGATTGGGCTCGGTGGCCACAATCATCGCGCGTCAGGCCGTGCTCACGCGGATGGCTTCCAGCGCACAGGTGAGCTACGCGAGTGCGGCGCTGCCGACCGAAACGTTCGACCGCGACGAATTTCATTTCATCTACAACGAACCGATCGCCATCGTCGCCCTGCACAACGCTCACAGCGATAGCGACAGCGCCGTGCGCTTCGAGCGTTCCGATGTCGTGGTTGCCGGAGCGGTGTTCGATAACGACCATTTCCCCGTCATCGATCTGCAGCACGGCGGCAGCATCGCCGGGGAGAGCGAGGCGGTGAATCGCATCATCAATACGCTGGCATTCGCCCACCTTCCAGTCCTGACCAATACCGGCGGCACTCTCATCATTCCGATACACGGTTCGGTTTGCGACCTGGACGACCTGGCCGCTTATGCCGACATGCTCGCGACAATCCGGGCCCGCGTCGACTTTTACATCAATCAGGGCAAGACCATGAAGCAGGTGGAGGCTGCGGATCCCGCCCTGGGCTACGAGTCGCGCTATGGCGCGGATAGCGGGGAGTGGACGACGCAGGACTTCGTCGACGCTGTCTATAAGAGCCTGGAAGCGGGGCGCAAGCGGCGTCACAGCGTCAAGCAGCCACAGGATGATGCACAATGAGATGCACACAGGCGCCGATGCGGATCGCGGTCGGCACGACGTTGCTGTGCGCGGCGACGTTGTTGGCTTCCCCGGCGTTACTCGCGCAACAGCCGTCGGGGCCGCCGGCGCGGGCCGCGGCCGCACCCTCGGCGCGTACGCAGGCGCCATTTGATCCAACCGGCTACTGGGTTTCGCTCATCACGCAGAACTGGCGCTATCGCATGGTCGTCCCGGGCAAGGGGGAGTACGCGGACGTTCCGATCAACATCAAAGCCAAGCAGCTCGCCGATGCCTGGAGCGCGGGGGCTGATGAGGCGGCCGGCAAGGCCTGCGAGGCTTACGGTGCTGCGATCATCATGCGCAACCCCGAGCGTCTGCACATTGCCTGGCTGGATGACAACACGCTGCGGGTGGATACGGATGAAGGCATGCAGACGCGGCTGCTGCATTTTCTGCCGCCGGCAGTGCCTTCGCCCTCGGGACAGATAGCCCCGCCACCGAAGCCGCGGTCGGCCGTGCCATCAAGCGGGCAAGGCTATTCGGTGGCACGGTGGATATTGGCAGGGGTGCTGGCGGGCGGCATGGCCCCTGCGCTTCCGGCGCAAGCTCCCAATCAGCCGCGTTTTGGCTCTCTGGTGGTAAACACGGATGATCTGCTGCCCGGTTTGCTGCGCAAAAACGGCATCCCGTACAGCGCGGGCGCCCGGGTGACGGAGTATTGGGATTTACGTCAGTTGGCCGCACGGCAGTGGATAAGCATCAGCGTGCAGGTCGACGATCCGGAGTATCTGCAGACGCCGTATATCTATGATGCGATTTTCCAGAAGGAGCCGGACGGCTCCAGGTGGACACCGGCGCCCTGCACTCTGGGGTCGTGAGACTGTGCGCATAGGACTCGGCGAAACCAGGAGCCTGCGATGAAGATTCGTCCGCTCATGTTCACGCTGCTCAGTTCGCTCGTGGTGATGATGTTCACCGGCATCGTGGCAGCCCAGGTTGATCTTTCCGGGAATTGGGGACCCCGCAGTGATCAGGACAGGGCGAAGGATGGCCCCGGTCCGTGGCCGGACGAGTTTGCCGGCATTCCGTTGAACGCGAACGGGCGGGCGGCTGGACTGACCTATCCGACGAACCAGGGACAGGAACTGAATCGCCAGTGTGAGCCCTGGCCGATTACATACATTATGGTTGGTCCGCAGGGTGAGCGCTTTACCCCGGTACACGATCATAACGGTCTGGTCATCGCCTGGCACGTCGGTTCCACCGCCTACGATCGGCTACAGCAGACCATTTGGATGAATGGCCATGCACCTCCGGCCCTGCGGGCCTTGCACACCTATGAAGGCTTTACCACCGGTCAATGGGAAGGCGACACGCTGCATACGACCACGACCTTCATAAAGGACGGTTACATGGAGCGTAACGGCGTGCCGAGCAGCAATCAGCAGACACTGGATCTGTTCTTTACCCGGCACGGCGATCTGATGACCCTCATGGGCATCGTCACGGATCCGGTGTACCTGGAGGCTCCGTGGCCGCTGGCGCGCACCCTGCAGCTCATTCTGGGCAACAATGGCAATCTCGCCGCCAGCGGGGCGGATGAAATCCTCTACTGTCAGCCTGGAGAGATCGTTCCGAGTGTGGCGGATGGCTACCACACGGCCGTCGAGCTGCCGCCCGACGCAGCCAAGCAGGCGCAATTTCTCGAAAAGACCTACAACCTGCCGCGTGCTGCAACCGACGGCGGACCGCAAACCATGTACCCGGAGTTTGCCAAAACCGTTGCGCCTGGGTACCGGCCGCCGTCCAAGTACTGCCAGTACCTGTGTTGCATGGCCACGGGTCGTGGTGTAAAGGCGATTTGCGAAGCCAACGAATGAGATCTCGGCGGCGGGCCGCGATCATGTGACGCATCGCGCGTCAGGCCATTCACTTCCTCTCTTTGCGCCGCCGGCTTTCTCGCACCGCCGCGAGCGCCGCGCTGTGCGCCCCGCTTCCGGACCCGTCGCGAGCAGTCCGAAACCTCTGCCCCCGGAAAGGCACGCCCATCCCTTGACTCAGGCTTCGGTGCCGGAGGAATTGGCGAATTGAAGGCCAGGCGCCAACGCAAGGGGTAACACCGTCCGGTCGCTGATCGGCCGGCGCGGGAGCTAGTCGAAGCGTTCGCTTTCGCACATTGTTCGCCTGGAGCGCAGCACACGCGGGCGCCGCCCTTCGTGGCACGAAAGGCCCAAGAGTACGGAGCGATGACACAGCACCGATGCAATGGCTGTTGAAGGCGCCGGTGCCTCGCACCGAGCGTTGGCTCTGCTGGTATTTCTCGCAGGCGCCCTGGCGGGTGCACCGGCAGCGCGCGCCGCGAATCCGCAACCTTACAAGATCGACTGGGCGCCCTGCGGCGACCACGACATCGATTCGACCATGAAGGCGACATCGCAGCTACAGGGCTTACGGACGAGCGCCCCGGTGGGCCCGTTTGAGCTCATTGCGCGCGCCCGCGGGGACGTCGACCGGCTGAATACGGTCCTCAAGAGCTTCGGTT
>DATNAI010000257.1:0-2946 GCA_035572875.1 Castellaniella sp.
AGCATCCATGAAAAGCGGCACTCCCGCGTGCTTCGCAACAGCCAATTGCTTCGCCAGGGTGTCGAATTCCGTCGTACTGGTGCTCGTGTCGGAAGTGGTGTAAATCATGGCGGTATTGCTGTTGATCGCATTGGCGAGTTGCTCGGGCGTGTCTGCCAGCACGAGCTTGCCGCCGACCAGGCGGACAGCGCTGTCGAACGCACTCCGCCCGCCCATCATTACCACTTCACTTTTCATCCCGGTGGTGTCCGGCAACTGCCAGATCCGCTCGGGATCGCTGCCTGCGATGCAGGCCGCAGTCCCGGAAGCTATTGCCCCGGCGGCCCCGGAGGTGAACATGCCCGACTCCGCGCCCGTCAGCTCCGCCAGACGCCGACCCACGGCATGCTGGAGATCAAAAATGTTCACGAAATGCTTTGCGGCCGCTTCCTGCGCCGCTCGCACCTGAGGCAGCTCCAGCGTCGCTCCGGTGTAGGTCCAGGTTCCCCGGCCGTTGATCATTGTCTTCACGCCTAGCCGCGTGTAGATGTTGTCGGTGGAAAGTTTTGCGGTTTCCGCCCATCCGGTTCCGAGCGCGTCCTGGAGCGCGACCTGCGCCAGCAGCGGCAGCGCCGCGATCCACTTTACAAATGATCTGCGATCCATCTCGGTTCCCTCATTTCCACGATCCCTCTCCTTCGGTTCTTTTCTACTGCTGCTTCTGTGGCGGATGACTGTTGCGAACAGCAATAAAGGAGATCTGTTCGGTATCGATCACGCCGAAATCGTTGTTCTGCTGCACCGTCGTCCTGGTGGGAAACATGCCCTTGAAAAAGGTCTTGTAAATGTCATTCATCTGGCTGAAGTCCTTTATATTGCGCAGGTACACAGTTGAAAAGACCACGTCGGAGAAGGTCATATCCGCTTTTTGCAGCCCGTCCAGCAGATTGCGAAAGGAGAGGCGTAGCTGCACATCGAGATCCGGGCTGATGATGCCCAGGGCGGGGACGTACGCGTCTTTGGCGGAAAGGTAGAGAGTGTCGCCATAGAGAATGCCGGGGCTGGCCGTGGCGCTGGGCGGCTCATTCCGAGGACGGATGGCTTGGCGCTTGGCCAGATCGGCTCCCGCGATGCAGCTAAAAACGATATGGCTGCCGCCGGGCAGACCCGTCATCTCAATCGTGCCCCGTCCTGGCGTATTCCCGAACTCGAAGAAGGTCTTGTAGACCTGGTTCATCGCGCGGCCTTCGACGTTCCCGGTCATATACGGGTTCACCCACAGCACATTTTTCATGCTCATGCCCGCCGCTTGGGTCACCGCCGAGACGTTATTGAGCGCCTGCCGCACCTCATCGGAAAAATCCGATGGAATCGCGCCGGTCTTGGGGTCGGCGCCGTTCATTGCAGACATATACAGCACATCGCCCGCCTCGATGCCTGGCGGATCCACATCCTTGCCGCGACGCCACCCCTGCGGCCAGATCGCTCGCCGGCCCGCGCTGCGCTTGACCGCGATGCAGTTGATTTCGATCTCTTGTTCCTGGCCGCCCGCGAGCGCGCCCACCACCACAACGGTGCGGGCGGGCGGATCGGAACCGATCGTCTCCCAGTACGCCTTGTTCATGGCGGGGATATCGCCGGCGCTGGTTAGATAGACGTTCATCCAGACGACGCTGTCATAGTCCATGCCGGCCGCCTGCAGTACGGCACGCACGTTGGCCAGCGTCTGTTTTACCTTGCCGTCAAAGGTGGCCGGAAGACTGCCGTCGGGGGTATTCGGGCCCTGCCCGGAGACATACAGCGTATTGCCCGCCAGGATGCCCTCGCTGAACGGCGAACTGGACGGTTTGTAGCCAGCCGGCTGGATGGCTTGAAGGTCCACGCCCTGCGCCGCGGCGCCCAGGGATCCGCATACCGCCAGACCCAACAGTAAGACGATCGCATTCCTTGCTGAAATCATTCCGCCTCCTTGCATCGCTTCTTTTCACCCTGGCCGCTGAGCCAAGCCCCCGACCGGCGCTGTTCAAAATCATCAAGGTAAAGCACGTTCGTAAGAGAAGACATGAAACATGTGACTTGCTACGTACTTTATATACCGATATCTCGGCTGTTATATACAAAGTCGTACAATCGGCGCCACCCCAGGCAAGGTCGGCGGCTGCTCAGGCAGCAAATCGTTGTCCCTTCGGATACCCAACCCCTCGCGGGCCGACGAGATCCGCTTGACATGGGCCGAAACGCTTCCCGATCCGGGTCCAGATGCCCTTCTGCGGGCTGTGGTATCCTGCCCAACGAAAAGTAAGCCATTTCAGCGGAGGTAAGCCATGCGCCTCACGAGCCGTTCTCGTCGTTTTTTCGTCATCGTGCCGATCTTTGTTTTGGTGGCGACCGTTATTTCGCTGGTAGGCATTAATGAAGTCGTGCACGCAGATACGCCCATGACCCTGGCGCAGTACAAGGCGGATCCCGCAGCCATGATCGAAGCTTACCGAAAGGTAGAGGTCGCTTCGGTTTCCGATGCCATGGAACAGTTGCTGCATGGACAACATTACATGTCGCACAACATGCGGGCCATCTTCCCGACAAAGTTCGCTGGGCCGGCCATAACCGTCGAGCTGGTGAAGGACGAGAACCACGATCCCCATGCGCTAGATGGCATGCTGAAGGCTATCGACACGGGCGCCGCCGGATCGGTTTATGTCATGACCATCCAGGACGGGGCCAATATTGCCGGAATGGGGGGAATCATGGGAAGCGCGATGCGCGCGCGCGATTTCCAGGGTGCTGTGATCGACGGAGGCGTCCGCGACGTTGGTGCGCTGAAGAAGATACTCTTTCCCGTCTACTCGCTTGGGCCGGTGCCTTCCACGTCGGTGGGCCATTATCGCTTCCAGGCGACCAACGGCTCCATCATGTGCGATGGCGTTCGCGTCGCCTCCGGCGATATCGTAACCGCGGATCAGGATG
>DATNAI010000258.1:0-3236 GCA_035572875.1 Castellaniella sp.
GACCGCGGCAATCACCACGGTGAAAAAAGCCTGCGCCTGCAACACCAGCGAAGCCAGGCCAGCCGGCATGCCCAAGTAGATCGCGAGGAACAGGAATACGAATTGCCCGAAACAGATGGTCGCACCGTAGCCGACCACATATTTCCAGTGCACCCGGGGGCGCGGGACAAAAAACACGGCTGGAAAGGCGACGAAGAAAAACCGCAACGCGCCCAGCAGCATCGGTGGGACCGTATCCACGCCCACCTTGATGACGACGAAATTGGCGCCCCAGACCACGATGACGATCAGGGCGGCGACGATGTCCTTGAAGGGCATGGAAACTCCGGATGAAGCCCGCGTCGCGCGACGCGGGCCGCCTCATGATGCCGCGGTTGTGCGGGCTCTGTAGAACCCGGCTGCAATCAGATGACGGCGTTGGCGTGCACGACGTCGGGCGCCTGGGCAAAGAACCCGCCCACCAGCCCGCGCCATTCCTGATAGTCAGGCGACTTGCGGAAGCCCTCGAGGTGATCCTCCAGCTTGTCCCAATGGATGATGAGCAGATAGTCCTCGGGCTTCTCGATGACGTGATGCAGCTCCACCTGGTGACATCCCTTCGACCGCTTGAAGATCGCCAAGGCCTGCTGGACGGCGGCTTCAAAGCCGGCCTGCGTGCCGGGTTTCACGACGATGTGGCAGAGTTCGCGAATCATGGGGGCTCCTGTGCGTGGACAAATTGGCATTATGCCGCTTATGGCGCCCGGCATGCCTTGACGAACGAACCGCTTCACACGCTCGCCTCCATTCGGACGGCGCGCGGTGCCGAAATGGACGGTGCATGGGCCTGGAATCCATTATATCGCTTGCTATTGAATAGCGCGCTATATAAAATGAATCCATGTCGACGAACACCGGTCCTTCAACCCTTCGCGATCCCAGCCTCGCGCTGGATGCGCAACTCTGCTTTGCGCTGTATTCCGCGCAGCTGGCCATGGGGAAGATCTACCGGCGCCATCTGGCGGACCTGGGGCTGACCTACCCCCAATACCTGGTGATGCTCGTCCTGTGGGAGCATGATGGGCTGAGCGTTACCGAGCTGGGCGACCGCCTCTATCTGGATTCGGCCACGTTGACCCCCCTGCTCAAACGTCTTCAGGCACTCGGGTTGCTCCGGCGCGATCGTACGGCGCGGGACCAGCGCCGGGTCGTGTTGACCCTGACCCAGTCCGGCCAGGCCCTGAAGGCCCGCGCGCAGGGCGTGCCGCAGAGCGTGCTGTGCGCGACGGGTTGCCCCCCCGCGCAGGCGCAAGCGCTGAAGGCCGAGCTCGAAGAGCTGCGCGCACAGCTGCAACGCGCGCAAACCCAACCCGAAACCACAGCGGCGCAGGACTGAACGCGCCGCTTCCGGGATGCCGCCGTCTGTGGTGCCGGCGCCATCCACCGATTCGCACCACGAGGAGTCCGCAATGACTTTGGAAAAAGTTCTCTACACCGCCCACGCTACCGCCACAGGCGGGCGCGATGGCAGCGCCAAATCGTCTGACGGCCGCGTGTCGGTCAGCCTGTCCGTCCCCAAGGAAATGGGCGGTGACGGCGGCCCGGGTACCAATCCCGAGCAACTGTTCGCCTGCGGCTACTCGGCGTGCTTCCTGGGCGCCCTGAAGCTGGTGGCCGGCAAGGAAAGCGTGAAACTGCCCGACAGCACCAAGATCGACGGCTCGGTCAGCTTTGGCCCCATTTCCAAGGGCTTCAACATCGCCGTGGAACTGAAGATCTCCGCCCCGGGCGTGGACCATGCGAAGCTGCAGGACCTGGTGAACAAGGCCCACGTCGTGTGCCCGTACTCCAACGCCACACGCGACAACGTGGACGTCAAGCTGACGGTTCTGTAAGACTCGTGGCGGGCGGCGCCTTGCAGTAGCATGGCGTCATCATGACGGTCTCGATCCCGCCACCCCTCCGCGAACGCCGCATCGCGCACCTGGACATGGATGCGTTTTTCGCATCGGTGGAACTGCTGCGCTATCCCGACCTGCGGGGTCGACCCGTGGTCATCGGCGGATGGGCGCCGCCGCCCGAAAACGGCCAGTACGCACGGCTGCGCGACTACGTGGGCCGCGGCGTCATCACCACGGCCACCTACGAGGCGCGCGCGCTGGGCGTGCATTCGGCCATGGGCATGATGAAAGCCGCGCGCCTGGCGCCTGACGCCATTGTCCTGCCGGTGGACTTCCAGGCCTATCGCCACTACTCGCGCCTTTTCAAGACCGCCGTAGCGGCGGTCGCACCGCACATCGAAGATCGCGGCATCGATGAAATCTATCTGGACCTGACGGGCCTGGATGAGGAGTCGGCCACGCTGGGACGCGCGCTCAAACAGGCCGTGTTCGGCGCGACCGGACTGGTCTGCTCGGTAGGCATCTCGCCCAACAAGCTGCTGTCCAAGATCGCTTCGGACCTGGACAAGCCCGACGGCCTGACCATCATCGGGCCGGGCGACCTGGAACGCCGGATCTGGCCGCTGCCCGCCTCCAAGGTGAACGGCATCGGGCCCAAGGCGACGCGCAAGCTTCAGGCGCTGGGCATCATCACCATCGCGGAACTGGCGGCCGCCGCGCCAGACCTGCTGCAACAGCATTTCGGACTGGGCACGGCGCAATGGCTGCTGGACGTGGCGCATGGCCGCGACGACCGCCCCGTCGTGACCGAGTCCGAGCCCAAGACCATCAGCCGCGAGACCACCTTCGAACGAGACCTGCATGCACGGCATGACCGCGCCGTGCTGTCGCAAATTTTCCTGGAACTGTGCGAGCACCTGTCGCAGGACCTCGTGCGCAAGGGCGTGCGCGGCGCCACGGTGGGCATCAAGCTGCGCTTCGACGACTTCCACATCGTCACGCGGGATCTGACACTGGACGCGCCGGTGGCGGACGCCGAAGCCATCCACCGGGCGGCCGGTCAATGCCTGAAGCGGGTGACGCTGGACCGGCGCCTGCGCCTGCTGGGCGTGCGCGTCAGCAAGCTGGAGCCCATCGGAGACCCACAGGACGCGCTCCACCGGCCCGTCCAGCTTGAGCTTTACTGATAGTCCCCGCGCGGGCCCGGACGATTGCGCGATAGACCGGGCTCGCCGGAGCCGCTCGCACGGCCAGGTGGCGCTCAGACGGTCTCGCCAAAATCGTATTCGGGCTCGATGGGATCACCCACTGCCAGCCAGGCGGTTTTCTGGGGCAGCGACACGATGGCGTTCACCC
>DATNAI010000259.1:0-3766 GCA_035572875.1 Castellaniella sp.
TGCGCCTGTGTCCGGGGCTGCGGTCCCGATATCGACCGTGAGCGCCTCCGCCCCCGGAACCGGCTCCCGAATAGCCCTCGGTACTGACGACGCCGCGGAATCCGGCACACGTGCCGGGACGGGCACGCCATCCGCTTCGGCCGTCGCACCTTGCTTCACCAGCAGGTCCGACGCCAGCACCCGTATCTGGCACGGTCCGATCACCAATTCGTCATCCGGCTGAAGCGGGCCATAGGAGGCAACTCGCTGGTCGTTGACCGCCGTGCCGGTAAGCGCTCCCAGGTCTTCGACCCACACGCCATCCTGGCGCCACCCCAGGCGGGCATGGTGGCGGGCGACCCGCCAGCTACGCAACGCGAGGCCGCATGATGCATCACGGCCAATCAGTAGCGGCAATGCATGATGCTCACGCCGCTGACGCCCATCTTCGAAGGTCAGCGCCAGCTCCACACACGCCGGGGCTGCAAACCGCTGAAAACCGGATTCAGGGATCATGAGGTTTCTCCTGGGTTGAACCGCGCCACTGGGACCTGTGGTCCCCTGCCCTGGGATTCCAGCCAGTGCCCCGCCCGCCTGCCGGTGCGGGCCGTCCGGCGCGAAGGGAATTCATGATCTGGGCGGGAACGGGAAACGCCCCCCTCACGACAGACCGCGTGCGATCAACACGCGTCTGCAGGGCCTCATGATCGGCACCGGCCAATACGGGCGTCACCAACACGACCAGCTCGGTTTCATGGCGTTGAAAGCGCGTCGATCGAAAGAGCGCCCCCAGAATCGGAAGCGCCCCCAAGCCGGGCACGCGATCCACGTTGTTCGCCGTATCGCGCGACAGGAACCCCGCCAACGCCAGCGTCTGGCCCGAGCGTACGTTGAATTCCGTTGCGGTGCGCCGCGTCTTGAGTGATGGACCTCCCGGCACCGACAGCGACGGGTCGATCGAGCTGACCTCGACTTCGATGCGAGAGCGGACGGCTCCGCTGCGCTCCACGGATGGGGTGATCCGCAGCGACACGCCGTATGGCTTGAACGAAGTCTGTGTATTGCCATTGCGGTCGGTCGTCGCGTAGGGCACCTCGCCCCCGGCGAGAAACTCCGCAGTGGCGCCGCTGCGGGCAAGGAGCTGCGGCTGCGCAAGCACGACGGCCTGACCCTCCTGGGCCAGCAGATTGATCTGTGCCGACAACAGTGCGTTTACCCCGAAGTAGGCGGCAGCCGGTGCGGTCGGAAAAGCCAGTGGCAAGACCGTTTCGCCGGGCCGGTCGGCAAAACGGCGCGAGCCGGCGTCCCACCCGAGGCCCGCGGACAGCCCACCCGACGACGCAGGCGTCCAGCGCACACCCAGCTCCCGCAACAGGCTCCTCGGAAGCTCCACGACCTGGACGTCCAGCAATACCATCTGATCCCATCCCACGGTTCCTGTGAAATCCAGCAACTGCGGATAACGACGGCCGAGCTCGGCGAGCCGCTGCCGGTCACTGTCGGAGATCTCGTCGCCTTCAACCAGCAGTTTGTCGCCCAGCGAAGTGACGCGCGCTCCCCGAATCCGCTCAAGCACCGTTCGCAGCTCCTCGTGCAATTGCCGTGTGCCTTCGGGCGTCACCTCGACAACATAGCGATGCTGCTGGCCATCCGCCGTCCATGCCTGCAAGGTGCTGGAACCCGCCTGGCGGGCGAACACGATCACTTCACGATCATCGGTGCTCACCGCATTCAGAACCTTGCCGTCGCCGACGGCTACGCGTGCCACTCCCGGAATGCCGAGTACCCGCACGTCACCGACTTGCAAGAGGAGAGGTGTCTCCGGCGCGGTCGGCGTGGCATGCGGCGACGGCGGCGCGAAGGCCAGAGTCAGCAGCACTGCCGCTCGAGCCAGGAGCGTAGGCCCGTCGGACCTGCGCGATCGGCGAGGCGCTCTGGAACATCGTTCACGCGGCGTCATCGTTCGTCCCCCTGCAAAGGCACGGCGGCCTGTTCCGGAATGTCGGCAGTACGAACGGACGCCGGAATCTCCGGAGCCTGCAACGCTGCAAGCAGCCCATCCGCCACCCCCGGCAGATCGAACCAGCCGTTGGGGGGTCGCGAGGGTGGATTGGCAGCGGACGGCAGCGCGCGCGCGTCCGACGCGCCATACAGAATCACCGGCCGCCGGCGCGCGGGCGGCGGCGGATTGGATAAGCCCAGCAGCGCGGCCAGGTCGCCCCGCATCGCGCGGCGATCCGGCTGGGCATCGTCGGGGTGCCGCAGAATCGCCGTCAGCGTGCCGCCCTGTCGGGCGGCCACCAGCTTGACGACGTCTTCGGGCCCGGCATCCAACGTCACCGTGGAATAGCCCTCTCCCCCGGCCTCGGCCATCCGTGTCTCCCGCCCCGTCGCCAGCACCAGCATGCCCTGCAGCAACGGCGCCGTCAGCCGCTTGCGCTGATGATCAAAAGACACGTACAGATCGATCAGATCACCGGGTTGCAGCAAGCCCGACAAAGAGTTCACCTGATCGACTGGAAAAGTGATCGCCCTGCGGCCGGGCGCGAGCTGCGTCGAGAAGGCCGATTGAGGCCGCAAGGTATGTACGGGCAGCACTGCGTCTCCAGCCCGCAAGGCAGTGGTCAGTACCAGTCCCTCGAGCTCGCCATGGCGCACGGCCGGCAACGTGTCGCTGCCCACCCACTGTGCGGGGAAGCTGCGCACGGCCAGCTGATCGGGGACCAGCCGCGTCCCCGCCGGGAGGTCGCGAGCCGCGACGATACGCTCGACCATCGGCACATGAGCCTGGGCGGCCAGTTCGCGCTCGCGTGCCTGCAGATGCAGCGCCAACGCCCCCGCTGCCAGTGCACCGGTCAATGCCGCCAGACCGGCCAGAATGGCCGTACGAGACATGGCGAAATTCAGTGCTTTCATGGGCGAGACTCCGATACACGATGCCAGAAGGTCAACACGATCCGCGATGGGTGAACTTCAGCCAACACCGAAAGCTCGGCCCCCGAAGAATGCCGCCAGTCGCGCGCCAACGGCCCGGAAGCCGATACAACCCCATCCTTGGGCTCCCAGTGCGCCATGCGCAGCCGCCGGCGGAGCTGACCCAGTATCTGTCGCTCCGATCCCCGACACTCGACCCGAATGATGGACGCCGCAACGGGATCGCGGGAAGCCATCCGGAGCACCGGAGCCGAACCGCAGGGCACCAGGATTCGCGCGTCAAAACGTTGGGGCCCCCGCTTGTCGTTTCCGGGCATCAGGCTCGAGACCAGGCCGGTTGTCCGGACGGATGTCCCTCCGAGGTGAGCTATCCAGTGTTCCCCGATCGGCATGCCCGACAGCCATAGGGAGGATCCGACGACCTGCAACCGCACGAAACGCGGCGGCGACAGGGAGGCCAGGCGCCTGGCCGCGTGATCAGGAGCGATCGACGCCTCGAAGTGCTGGAGCCGGACACGGACACCGGAGAGGTCATACTCCTGGGGTCGAGACCAGATCCAGGCAGGGTCGCGGATTTGCTCAGCCAGATTCCAGGTCGGGGCAGCCCCCGTAGGAAGCCCCGCCAGAAGGCCCAGTAAAGCCCCGACGAAGCGTCCGACCGTTTCGAAGCGACGCGGAACGGCAAGCACACGGTTGATCGTCATGGTCGACTCCAGGGGCGCAGGCGCCCGGCGGGGACTTCGCCCGCCCATGCACTGAGCCAGTCCCAGCCGGGATGTGCCCTGCCCCAGGCTCCGTCCAGCCGTTGCAGGCGCCGCTGGAGCGCCTGCCCCTCACGTCGCGAAACATCCGT
>DATNAI010000260.1:0-3117 GCA_035572875.1 Castellaniella sp.
CAGTTCCAGCTGCGTGGGATCCACCAGCCCCCGCCAGAGGTCCTGGGCGATGTAGAACTCCACCACGATATCCTTCCGCAGCCCCCCCGTGACCAGGATATTCATGCCATCCAGCAGGCCGACGATATCCACGGTCTCGGCATGAAGTTCGATGTTTCTGGAAAAGGCGAGCATCTGCTTGGTCAGCGCCTTGCCGCGGTTGGCCGCGTGTTCGATCCCGACCCAGATGCGCTCGCGCTTGGCGACATCGCCCGTGTTCTTGATCAGCTCGAGGCCGCTGAGAATGACCATCAGCAGATTGTTGAAGTCGTGCGCGATACCACCCGTCAGATGACCGATCGCCTCCAGCTTCTGCGCATGCAAAAGGGCGCGCTCGGCTTTCGCCCTGGCCTTGGCCTCCTCCATCAGCCGCGCGTTCGCCGTCGCCAGCTCTCGCGTGCGTTCCTGGACCCGGTCCTCAAGCGTCTCGGTGAGCCGCCGCAGTTGCACTTCCTGCGCCAGAAGGCGTTGCTCATTCTCCTCGCGCGCCCGCAGATGCTGCGCCAACTGCAATTGCCGGTCACGCGCCAGCAGCGCCGCGCGCAAGGCGCTGGTCAGGACCGCGCCCCGCAGCGGGCGCTCCAGGAAAACGATATTGGCGATGCCGGGAAACCATCCCACGCGGCGGGCCAGCGAGCCGCCCATCCCAGTCACGATCAACAAGGGCGGCTCGGACCAGGCCGGCTCCGCGACCAGGCAATTCTGGAAATCGTCGATGTCCTGCTGGCAGCCGAACGCTTCTTCGGCGATCACCGCCGCGCCGAGTCCTTTCGGTATCTCCCGGCATATCTCGGCGACGGAACGGCAGACCACCGTGGCGATGCCCGCCCGGCCCAGAAGCTCGCGCAGCGCGGGCGCATCGGCGCGCGCGGGCGCCAGAAGCAATACCCGCCGCTGCACCTTGTCGAGCTCCATCAAGGCAGGGTTCACGGCGCGATCAGGCAGGATGTACAAGCGTCGGAGATCCGGTCAGAACACCCTGGAACGCGCTTGTCGGCGGACCGACCTTCACGCCCTCGCCTTCGATCAGCTCGTATTCGCAGATCGAGCTTTCATGATTGCCGCTGCGGCTTTTCATGACCGAAATCGCCTTGTTGACCGATCCCTCGGCCTCGAAATACCGAAGCAGGATGATGGTGTCGGCCAGGAAGCTGAGATCGATCGGGGCCTGGGTGTCGCCGATCAGGCCATGCTGGGCCATGATCAGGATCGTGACGACGCCGCTGTTGCCCAGATAAGCCAGAAGTTCATGCATGTGCAGGGTCAGCGCCTGCTCTTCGGGCATGGAGCCCATATAGCTGTTGAGGCTGTCGATGACGATCAGCTTCGCCCCGGCATCGACCTCGTGCCGCACCCGCTCCACGAATTCGCCGGGGGAGATCATGGTCGGGCTGATACGCTGCCACACCAGGCACCCGCTGGCCCGCGCGGAATCCACTTCCATCCCAAGCGCCGTCGCGCGCTCCTCGACCGTCCTGAAACTCTCGTCGAAGGCGAAGATCGCGACCTTTTCCTTCCGGCGCGTGGTCGCCATCGCATATTGCAACGCCAATGTGGATTTGCCGACACCGGACGGGCCGATGATCAGGCCGCTGGTCCCGCGCCGCAGCCCGCCGCCCAGCATTGCGTCCAATTGCGGCAATTCGCTGGAAACAGCATCGGGGTGGAACACATGTTCGTGTTCGGATGCGACCAGGCTTGGAAAGACGCGAATGCCGCCGGTCAGAATGACGTAATCGTGATAGCCGCTGCGATAATTGACGCTGCGCAGCTTGGCCACCGACAGCCGCCTGCGAACCACGCCATATTCCATCTTGCGCTGCTCCAGGCGCACCACGCCATGGGCGATGCTGTGCAACTGAAGCCCCTGGCCTGCGTCGGTGAGATCGTCCAGCGCCAGTACCGTGATGGAGGAGCGGGTGAAGAAGGCCTTGAGGGACAGGACCTGCCGCCGATAGCTCAAGGAATCCTGGGCCAGCAGCCGCAGCTCGGTCAGCGCATCGATGACCAGCCGTTCGGCCTGAAGCTCCTCCAGCTTGGAGACGATCACATGGACCGTCTGGTCCAGCTCGATCTCCGAGGGATGGATCAGACCCTGGCGCCTTTCCGGGTCCGCCTCCAGGGGCGATATCTCCAGGATGGTTATGCCGTCCAGTGACCAGCCATGGCTTTCCGCCGTCAGGCGAAGCTCGCGCTCCGATTCCGAAAGCGTGATGTAGACGCACTTCTCGCCCCGCTTGGCCCCGTCGAGCAGGAATTGCAGGGCCATGGTCGTCTTGCCGGAGCCGGGCGTACCTTCCAGCAGGTACATGTAGCAGCGCGGAAAGCCGCCCATCAGAATGTCGTTCAGGCCCGATATGCCGGTCGGCGCGGCCTCGGTGCAAGGTGAAGCTTGAGACATGGCCGCCGCGTTCTGTTCTTATTTCCTGGGACGAAATGCCTATCCCAAAGAACGGGTTATCGCGACAACATTTTAGTTAGCCTCTTACTCACAGCATGCACTTGATGCGTGCGATGGATTCGCGTGCTCACTCCTCCATCAATTGACGGGAAGGAATTCCCGCCGTGACGGAAAAATCCTTCGATCGCTTTGCATGCACGCCGGCGGGTGAATCCAGTCCGCGTCTCAGCAATTCCCGGATGGCGGCCGCCCTGCTGGGCAGCTTGTGCTGGAAGCGCCAGTCGTCGAGAGCCGCGACCTCCTCGGCCGTCAGCATGATCTGCAGCCGCTCGCCGCGAAACAAGTCCCCCATTACAACCTCCCGCCTTGCAGCAAGTGATCCGTTCGACGGCATCCACCGATATCCGACAGAAGCATCAGGAAGCTCCATCCTTGAGTGTCCATCTTTGACGTGGGCACCGAATAAGGCGTGTCACCGTCCTTGGCGGGTTCTCTTTGGGGCAAGTGTGGCGAGATCTTGCCGGGTTCCGGGAACCCAGGTTTCGCGAAACGCTGCTGCCCATACCCGCATCACGCGCCGTTGTTGGACCAAAGTCCCACTTCCGGACATGGAACCTACGGATAAGGATTTTCGCGGAACCTTCGCACCGGCCCCGCTTGATCTTCGACTGGCTGAA
>DATNAI010000261.1:0-10729 GCA_035572875.1 Castellaniella sp.
GTTTTCGGTATCCAGCAGGTCCAGGAGGCTGCGCTGGCCAATCTTGAATTGCTGCAGGTAGGCAACGCGCACCTGGGAGATATCACGTTCGTGCGCTTGCAGGAAGGGCATCTGCTGGCGCAGACGGGCCACGTTGTTCCAGGCGATCGCAAGTTCCTGTTGCACGTTGCGGCAGGTGAAGTCCCGGACATCGCGCGCAGCATAAGTCTGGGCCGCCGTCTGGCGCACCCGCGCCAGATCGGAACCGCCGCGGAACAGATTGAAATTCGCCAGAAGCTGAACGTTGGAGGCCTGGGAATCGCGGCCCGGGAACCCCGGCGGCTGGTTGGGGTCGCGGCCCGTGGCAGCCTGCACGGTGATGGTCGGCGCGAAATGCCCCTGGGCGGAAGCCTTCCCGCGCTCGGCGGCCTGGACCAGCGCCTGCTTGGCCAGCACTGTCGGGTTGATGCGCACCGAAGCGCTGAAGTCCTTGGGGTTCTTCGGCAGATCCTTTTCCACGTCCGGCGTTTCGGCCAGCGTATCCCCCGGTACTCGCCCGACCAGACGCTGGTAGCGCTGGGTCACGTCATTCAGGTTACCGGTGGCCGTCATCACATTGGTCTGGGCCAGCGCCAGGCGGGCCTGGGCCTGGACCTCGTCCACCCCGCG
This sequence comes from Castellaniella sp., assembly GCA_035572875.1. Taxonomy (GTDB): domain Bacteria; phylum Pseudomonadota; class Gammaproteobacteria; order Burkholderiales; family Burkholderiaceae_B; genus Castellaniella. Next base: position 649 of record DATNAI010000261.1, read on the forward strand.
CCCCACACCCGACGCGCTGCGTTGGGAAATCTGGCCGAGGATGTCCTTGTGCAACTGATAGTTCTGCCTGGCCAGCGCCACCTGTTCGCGGTAGCGGGCCACATCGAGATAGGCCTGCACAGTCTGTTGGGCCAGGTCGTCGACCGTGGCCTTCAGCGTGTAGTAGTCGGCCAGCTTCTCGAACCCAAGCTGGCGCACGTCATTGATGGTCGAGAACCCGTCGAACAAAAGCTGGCGCAATGACAGGCTGTAGCCGTTGCGGGTCCAGTCGGTAGCTGTCTGATTCTCACCGCTTCCGCGCCATTCGCGCCCTGTCCAGCCCTGGAGATTGACCTCCGGCAACAAACGGCCGCGGCCGACCTTCTGGCCTTCGGTGCTGGACTGGAAGTTATGGAACTGTGCAGAGATTTCGGGGTTGTGCAGGACGGCGGACTCTACCGCCTGGGGCAAGGTGGTGTTCTCGGCCATGGCGCCTGCGGAAAACGCCAGCGCAACGGCGGCCCCCAGAAGAGACAATGACAGCTTCGGACTACCCATGATGAACGCTCCTGTAGCGGATCCCGGGCTTGCCGCCAGAGACCCCATATATCAAAATCGGCATCCGTTGCACTGCTGCTGAAGACCGGACGTCGACACTGCCATCTATCTATTTGTTACAGAAGAGACGGCACGTGTCACATGTAAACGAAATACCTATCGAGTGGGACGCCGCGGTGGCGCCTCTGTGACTGATACACGAGCCCGCTTGGGCTCAATAGGAAGGCAAGTCGGAGCTATCAGCTTCTGGCTGATATTCTTGGGGCATGAACTTGCGTCTAAATCGCGATCCAGTGCAGAACGCGATTGCATTGTACGCAGATATTGCAGGCGTGAGCAGTGTTTTACATATGTAAATACCCTATTCAGAAGAAGGTCTAGGGAAACCCCCGATTTTCGGCGTGGAACGGACGCATCACGGGCCTCTCTCAACGTTGTCATCAGGCCACACCTCATACCCGTACAATCCCTAAGTCCTCTTGAAATGCCGCACCTGTTTTCTCCGGTTCCTCGACCCATCATGTCCGCTGCCGATCCGATTCTCGATCTCCCACTTCCCGACGAAGAGGCCACCCTTTCCCTGGGGAAACGCCTGGCAATGCTGGCTCTAGGCCAGGGGACGCCGCCCGGCCCGTCTCACTCCCCAGGCGGGCGGATCCACCTGCGCGGTGAACTGGGGGCCGGCAAAACCACCCTGGCGCGGGCCCTGCTGCGAGCGGCCGGAGTGACGGGCCGGATCAAAAGTCCGAGCTACACACTGCTTGAAAGCTATAATATTTCGAACTTATACTTCTATCACCTTGATTTCTATAGATTTAGCGATGCCCATGAATGGCGGGACGCCGGGTTTGCCGAGCTTTTCGACGAACACGCCATCGTTCTGATCGAATGGCCTGAACAGGCTGGGACCCGTCTGCCCCCACCGGATCTGGACATCCACTTGGCGTATGCAGGTGCCGGGCGCTCCGCGCGGCTGCGCGCCAGCAGCGAAAAAGGACAACGATGGCTGACATCCCTGAATCCGCCCGCCCACTGAACCCACTCGCCAAACCGCTGCGGCGCAAGCTGCTGGTGCGCGGCTGCACACTACTGGCGCTGCCCGTCATTCCCACCCTCGCCCACGCCGCGACCATCCTGGCCGTGCGCACTTGGCCGGCGGAGGAATACACGCGCGTGACGCTGGAAATGGACACGGAACTGAAGGCTGAGCACTTCACCGTGGAAAATCCGAACCGTCTGGTCGTGGACATCGACGGGTTGAGCATGAGCCGGGCCATCAATGACCTGGTGTCGAAGATCAAGCCCAATGACCCTTATATTCGCTCGGTGCGGGTGGGCCAGAATCGGCCGAACGTGGTCCGGCTGGTGTTCGATCTGAAGCAGGCCGTGGCGCCCCAGGTCTTCACACTCAAACCCATCGGCGAATACAAGTACCGTCTGGTGCTGGACCTGTATCCCAAAGTGGCCCAGGATCCCCTGATGGCGCTCCTGAAGGATTCCCAGAACGATCCGCTGGCCGGCATCCTGGACAGCCTGGCCCAAAACGAACCCGATCAGGCTCCCATTCCGTCCGTCCGGGGACAACAGCTCCCTCCGGTTGCGCACGAAAAGCCGTCCGAGCCACCGGTGCCTCCGTTGTCGGGCGGCCGGCAGAACCGGCCTATCCTCATTGCCATCGATCCTGGCCATGGCGGCGAGGATCCAGGCGCCACCGGGCGGCGCGGCACGCACGAAAAGGACATCGTGCTGCAGATTGCATTCCGCCTGAAAAAGCTCATCGACGCGCAACCGAACATGAGGGCCTACATGACCCGGGATCGGGATTACTTCGTGCCGCTCGGGGTCCGGGTGCAAAAAGCGCGCCGCGTGAAGGCGGATCTGTTCATCTCCATCCACGCCGACGCCTTCATCAACGCCTCCGCGCGAGGCTCGTCGGTATGGGCGCTGTCGCAACACGGCGCTACCAGCACAGCCGCACGCTGGCTGGCGAAGCGTGAAAACGACGCCGACCTGATTGGCGGAGTGGATCTCGGGGCGCACAATCGCCAGGTTGCCGAAGTATTGCTGGATCTGTCCACCGGCCAGCAGATCAACGATTCAATCAAGGTCGGCACCCAGGTGCTGCATGAAATCGGCAAAATCAACGATCTGCACAAAAACCACATCGAACGGGCCGGGTTCGCGGTGCTGAAGGCGCCCGACATTCCCTCGATCCTGGTGGAGACGGCGTTCATCAGCAATTCCCAGGAAGAAGCGCTGCTGCGCACGCCAGCCCACCAGCAAAAGATCGCCAGTGCGATCCTGGGCGGGGTGAAAGATTATTTCTCCAACAGCCCGGCGCTGGCGCGGCGCGCCTGAGTGCTACGCGTTTTCGGGCTTCTTGCGCCGGAACATCTTCCACAGCACGCCCAGGGCGGCCGGGACGGCGGCGGCCGCCACGCCAACCAGCACGATGGTATTCAGATGCTCCTTGACGATGGGCACATTGCCGAAGAAATACCCCAGGGCGATGAGCAGGCCCACCCACGAGGCGGCGCCGATGGCGTTGTAGAGCTGGAACTGCACGCGGCCCATGCCCGCCACGCCGGCGACGAAAGGCGCAAAAGTCCGGAACAGCGGCAAGAAACGCGACAGGACGATGGTCTTGCCGCCGTGCCGCTCATAGAAGCTGTGGGTCCTCAAGAGTGCCTTGCGATCCAGGAATCGGTAGTCGCGTGAAAAGACCTTCGGGCCGATGTATCGCCCCACGTTATAGTTCACCGTATTCCCCAGGATGGCGGCCACGATGAGCAGCGCTCCCAGCAAAACCGGGTCCAACAGGCCCGAGGCGCCAAACGCGCCCGCGATGAAAAGCAGCGAGTCGCCCGGCAGGAACGGCAAGACCACCAAGCCAGTCTCGCCAAAGATGATCAGCCCGAGGATCAGGTATATCCAGGCGCCATACTGGGTCACCCACACCCCCAGTGATTGGTCGATATGCAAGACCAGATTCAGAAATTCAGCCATGAAGGGCAGTGTCCCCGACAAAAGAAGCGCATGAAGCACACCGAAGGCCTGCGGTTGCCTGGGCCAGGCAACCGCAGGTTCGGATGACGCCCCACTATAATCGTTTTCATGACGCGACCGATCGCCGCATTGCCTGATACGCTCGTCAGCCAGATCGCGGCTGGCGAAGTCATCGAGCGCCCCGCTTCCGTTCTGAAAGAACTCCTGGAAAACGCGCTCGACGCGGGGGCGCAGGCGATCGAGATCCGCCTGGAAGGCGGCGGGATTCGGCGGATACTGGTGGCGGACGATGGCGGCGGCATTCCACCGGGCGAACTGGCGCTCGCCTTGCAGCGCCATGCGACGAGCAAGATCGGTTCACTATCGGAACTGGAATCGGTGACCACCATGGGATTCCGGGGCGAAGCGCTTGCGTCGATCGCTTCAGTGGCACAACTGACGCTGACCTCCCGGACCGCCGATGAGGACCAAGCTTGGCAAATGACCGCGGGCGGAGGCGAAGTCACGCCGGCCGCGGGCAGCGTCGGCACGCGCGTCGACATGCGACAGCTCTTCGACCGCATCCCGGCCCGCCGCCGGTTCCTGAAGACCGAAGCGACGGAATACGGCCACTGTCTGGGCGCCATCGAGCGGATCGCGCTGGCCAACCCCGGCGTGAGCTTCCGCGTCTTCCACAACGACAAACCCCAGCGCAACTGGCCAGCCACACACATCCACGGCCGGATCCGGGACGTGCTGGGTGACGAATTCGAAGACCAGAGTCTTCCGGTATCGGCGGGCCAGGGCCTGATCCTGCTGGAAGGCTGCATCACTCGGCCCACATTCGCGCGCAACCGGGCCGACCGGCAATACCTGTACGTCAATGGACGTTTCGTGCGGGACCGCACAGTCTCGCACGCGGTACGCCAAGCCTACGCCGACGTCCTGCACGGCGACCGCCAGCCGGCGTATGTGCTGTTCCTGAGCCTGGACCCCGCCGGGGTGGACGTGAACGTGCATCCCGCCAAGCTCGAGGTCCGATTCCGGGACAGCGGCGCGGTACACCGCTACGTCGGCCAAGTCCTCGCGGAGGCTCTGGCGCAGCGGGGCGGGGCGGCGGCCAGCGGCCCGGTGGAGGCGCCACCCGCGCCCACGCTGGGCGGCGCCGGCGTGTTGGCCGTCGTCCACACAACAACGGGGGCTCAGGCGACCCAACGTCCCGCCGCCAGCGTGTCCGTCGCGGCGGACCAGGCCGGGCGCACCGGCCCCACAAGAGCACCGCTCCCCCGCTATCCCGCAGGTCGACTCATCCAGCAGCGATTTCAGTTGCAGGAACACACCCCGGATTGGCGCGCACTCTACGCGCCGCTGCCCGGGAAAACCGGCACAGGTTCGGGCAACGGCGATCCGCCGGAGCCTCAACCCCGGCAGGATACGCCGGACTTGCACCACCCACCAGCGGCGGCCGAACTGCCGCTGGGCATGGCGCTGGGCCAGCTTCACGGCATCTACATCCTGGCGCAAAACGCCCAGGGTCTGATCCTGGTAGACATGCATGCCGCCCACGAGCGGGTGGTATACGAAACGTTGAAGCGCTCCCTGGATGAAGCGACCCTGCCCACCCAGGAACTGCTGGTTCCAGCGGTGTTCACGGCAACCGAGACCCAGGTCGCCATTGCACTGGAACATCAGGACACACTGGACCACCTGGGCTTGCGCATCCGCGCCACAGGGCCTGCCTCGCTGGCGGTGCGCGCGGTGCCGGCACTGCTGGCTCAGGGCGACGTCGAGGCGCTGGCCGTGGGCGTGCTGGCGGACCTGGAGCGCATCGGCCAGTCGGCCCGGCTGACGGAGCAACGCAACGAGTTGCTGTCCACCATGGCCTGCCATGGAGCCGTCCGCGCCCACCGGCGCCTGACACTGGACGAAATGAACGCCCTGCTGCGTCAGATGGAGCGCACGGAACGCGCGGACCAGTGCAACCACGGACGCCCCACGTGGTTCCAGTGGTCCATGAGCGACCTGGACAAGCTGTTCATGCGCGGGCAGTAGCGCACATGGGGCTCCCTACGCCTCCACCGGCTGACACGGACCGGACTTCGACCCTCGTCTGTCTCACAGGCCCCACGGCCTCGGGCAAGTCGGCAGCGTCCATGGCGCTGGGGCGCCGCTGGCCGATCGAGCTCATCGTGATGGATTCCGCCACGGTCTACCGCGGCATGGATATCGGAACGGCCAAGCCCACGTTCGAGGAACGGGCACGGTTTCCGCACCATCTGCTCGACATCCGCGACCCGGCGCAGTCGTATTCCGCAGCCGACTTCGCCCAGGACGCCGCCGCACTGGTGTGCGACATCCGTTCCAGAGGCCACATCCCGGTCGTCTGCGGCGGCACCCTGCTCTACTACAAGGCGCTGCGCGAGGGCCTGAACGACCTGCCTGCATCGGACCCGGCCACCCGACGGCAACTGGACGATGAGGCGCGAGAACGCGGCTGGCCCACGCTGCATGCCGAACTGGCGCGCGTGGACCCCGCAACCGCCGCGCGGCTGGCACCCAACGACAGCCAGCGGGTGCAGCGCGCACTGGAGATCTGGCGCAGCAGCGGCCGCACCATGAGTGAATGGCTGTCGCAGCCGCTGCGCCCGATCCTGCCGGGGTGGCGCTTTGCGACCATCAGCCTGGAGCCCGGGGACCGCAGTGTCCTGCATGAACGCATCGGCCGGCGCTATCGCGACATGATGGCCGCAGGACTGCTGGACGAGGTAAAGGCTCTGCACGAAAGATCAGACCTGCATCCCGGCCTGCCCTCCATCCGCTGCGTCGGCTACCGGCAACTGTGGGATTATCTGGACGGACGGGTGACGCGGGAGGAGGCGATCGAACGGGCGATTGCCGCCACCCGCCAGCTCGCCAAGCGCCAGATAACGTGGCTGCGGGCCATGCCGGAGCGCACGATCATCGACTGTCTTTCAGAGCACGCGGCCCATCAAGTCGTCGCGCAATTCAGGCGATCATTGGGCTGAAGCCGCCCGCCGATGCCGGGGCGCCGCCAATACGGCATCGCACCGCTGTCCGGCAGGAACGCGAAGCCGCGGGCGGACGGCTCAACAGGTGCTCAATCCACGAGGGTCTGGACACCTTCGGGCGCCTGGGGCTCGATGGCACCCAGCACATGAACGGTCTCCCCCTGGGCGCGCAGGGTGGCGGCGACGGCATCGGCCTGGCCCTGTGCAACCACCAGCACCATGCCGATGCCGCAGTTGAAGACGCGGGCCATCTCGTGATCGTCCACGCCGCCCTGGGCCTGCAACCACTGGAACAGGGCCGGCCACTGCCAGGCGTCGCGATGGATGTGTGCACACAGGCCGGGCTGCAGGATGCGCGGCACGTTTTCCAGCAGCCCGCCCCCCGTGATGTGGGCCAGCCCGCGAATAGCCGGGCCGTGCGCGGCCAGTGCGGCGAGGACCTGCTTCACGTAGATGCGGGTCGGCTCCATGACCACATCGGCCAGCGGCCTGCCGCCCAGATCCTGATCGGGGCGCGCACCCGCCCGCTGCAGGATCCTGCGCACCAGCGAATAACCGTTCGAATGCGCGCCGCTGGAGGCGAGCCCCAGTACGGTATCGCCGACCTGGATGGTGCTGCCGTCGATGATGGCGGATTTCTCGACCGCCCCGACCGCAAAACCGGCAAGATCGTATTCGCCATCTGGGTACATGCCCGGCATTTCGGCCGTCTCGCCGCCGATCAAGGCACAGCCGGCCAGCTCGCAGCCGTGCGCCACGCCCGCCACCACTTGGGACGCCGTGTCCACGGACAGCTTGCCGCAAGCGAAATAATCCAGAAAATAGAGTGGTTCCGCGCCTTGGACCAGAATATCGTTGACACTCATCGCGACCAGGTCGATACCGACCGTATCGTGGCGCTGCCACTCGAAGGCAAGACGCAGTTTGGTGCCTACGCCGTCCGTACCGGACACCAGCACGGGCTCGCGCAGATGCACAGGCACCTGAAACAGCGCCCCGAAACCGCCGATGCCGGCCATCACGCCCGGACGCATGGTGCGCGCCGCCAGAGGCTTGATGCGATCGACCAGCGCGTCACCAGCATCGATGTCGACCCCGGCATCGCGGTAGGTCATGGAGGGTGGGGTTCCGTGAGTCATGAGAAAAGCTGCCGAATGTGCAAGAATTGCGGGTTTGGACGACGTACAACCCTGATTTTACGATGAAGTACCGATCCACATGACGCAGCAATTGCTTCTGGATATCCTGCCCGGCGCCGTCCCGACGCTGGACGGCTTTGTGCCCGGCGGCAACGCAGCCGCCGTCGCATCGATCCGGGCGTTGTCCCCGGGCCATGCCGTGTACCTTTGGGGCAGCGCCGGCTCAGGCCGCAGCCACCTGCTGCGCGCGCGGGCCCAGGGCCAAGGCTGCCACTATCTGGATGCGCGGGCACCCGTCCATCTGCTGCGCGCACTGGCAACCGACGAGGATCGCACGCTCGCGCTGGTCGCCGTGGACGACGTGGGCGACCTGAACGACGCGGGTCAGGCCGCGCTGTTTGCGCTTTTCAACAGATGGCGGGCAGCGGCCACCACGTCCGGCGCCTTTGCCTTGCTGACCTCAGGCGGGCGGGCGCCGCTGACGATGCCCCTGCGCGAGGACCTGCGCACCCGCCTGGGCTGGGACCTGGTGTTCCGGCTGGAACAGCTCACCGACGACGAACGGGCCCGGGCCCTGCAGGAACGCGCCCTGAACAGGGGCCTGAAGCTGTCCGAAGAGGTCCTGAACTGGATCCTGACGCATCACGACCGCGACATGGGGCGCCTGACGGCCCTCATCGATACGCTGGATCACTACTCATTGGAGCGCCACCGCCCCATCACGCTGCCGCTGCTCAAGGAGCTGCTGGCCCACCCGTCCGCACCAGGAATCCCATGACCCTCGCCGACCGCCTTGCCCTCTTCGATCTGGACCACACGCTGCTGCCGTTTGACAGCGACCACCTGTGGGCCGATTTTCTGGCCCGCACGGGACGCGCAGGCGATCCTCAAATCGCCCGGCAGCGCAATGATGAGCTGTTGCGGCGCTACGATGAAGGCACGCTGGGCGCCCAAGAGGCGGCCGACTTCATGCTGGGCCTGCTGCGTCTGGGAACCCCGCAAGAGCTGGCTCAGTGGCAGGGCGAATACATGGAAGAGATCATCCTGCCGGGCATCCTGCCGGTGGCGCGCGAGCTGGTGGCACGCCACCAGGATCGCGGCGACCTGTGCGCCATCGTGACGTCCACCAACGCCTTCGTCACGCGACCCATCGCAGACGCCCTGGGGATTCGGGATCTGATCGCCACGATCCCCGAATGCGATGCCCAGGGGTGCTATACCGGCCGCATATCGGGCACGGCCAGTTTCCAGGCCGGAAAGGTCTTGCGCGTACGCGCCTGGCTGCAAGAACTGGGACTGGATCTGGAAAGCTTCAAGGAATCGTGGTTCTACAGCGATTCCGTGAACGACCTGCCTCTGCTCGAAGTGGTCGACCACCCGGTGGCAACCAACCCCAGCCCGGCGCTGCGCGAGCTTGCCAAGGGGCGCGGATGGCAAATCCTGGACCTTTTCGCGGACATTCGGCCTTAAAATACGCGCCATGCTCAAGCAGACCATCAAACACTTCGTCTCGCGCCTGTTCACGACGCCCGCCAATGGACCCGTGCGCCTGCCGCGCGACAAACACGGCATCGACCGCCGCCTGGTGTCGAGGCACGCGATCAAAGTCTGCGAGGTCCTGAACCAGGAAGGATTCGACGCCTATATCGTCGGCGGCGCGGTGCGCGACCTCATCGTGGGGCTGCAGCCCAAGGATTTCGACGTCGCCACCAACGCCACGCCCGGCCAGATCAGGCCGTTGTTCCGCCGCGCGCGCATCATCGGGCGGCGGTTCCAGCTTGTGCACGTGGTCTTCGGCCAGGAAATCATCGAGACGTCCACCTTCCGTGCGCCTTCTTCGGGCGACCAGGAAACCGACGAGCACGGCCGGATCCTGCGCGACAACGTCTTCGGCACGCACGAGGAAGACGCCGCCCGGCGCGACTTCACGATCAATGCGCTGTACTACGACCCGTTGAAAGAGGAAGTGATCGACTTCCACCAGGGCGTGGCCGACCTGAAGAACCGCGTGGTGCGCATGATCGGCGACCCGGAAACGCGTTTTCGCGAAGATCCGGTGCGGATGCTGAGAGCGCTGCGCTTCCAGGCCAAGCTTGGCGCGCGCATCGACCCCGCCACAGAGGCACCCATCAGCCGCCTGGCGGCCCTCATCGAGCACGTGCCCGCTTCCCGTCTGTTCGACGAGACATTGAAACTGCTGACGTGCGGCCATGCCATGGACTGCCTGCGCGAGCTGTCCCGATCGGGTCTGACCAAAAGCCTGATTCCGCTCATCGACCGCATCTTCGAAGAAGAAGGCGGCGAGGCCTTCGTGGAAATCGCGCTGTCACGCACCGACGACCGCGTGCGCCAGGGCAAGGCCGTGAGCCCCAGCTTCCTGTTTGCCGCCCT
>DATNAI010000262.1:0-4795 GCA_035572875.1 Castellaniella sp.
GGATGACCTCGCAGGCCTTTGCCATGATGGGGCTGTGCGCCCGGTGGTGGCCGATGAGGGTCCTGGCGCCCGCTTCGTCGGCCGCCCGCACCAGCGCCTCGGCTTCCGGGACCGTGGGCGCGATCGGCTTTTCCAGCAGCATGGGCAGCCCGGCCGCGATGCACTGCAGGGCGTGCGGCACGTGCAGGTGATTGGGCGTCGCGATGATCACGCCATCTGGCCGGTCCTTCGCCAGCAGTTCCTCTATCGTGCCGTACAACGGCACCCCGAGATCGGCGGCAAGCGGCTGGGTGGCCGGTACCGGATCCACGATCGCCGACAGGGAACAGATCTCGCTCTGTCGCGCGGCGGCTATGTGGGCTCTGCCGATATAGCCCGCGCCCACGACGGCGATACGGGTGCTGGTCATGGTTTTGCTCCTCTTGTTCGATCCCTGATGTGGTCTCCGGGAATCTTGATTCACGATTCGTGATGTAGTGTCAGTGCGCGGGGTTCCCGGCCTCGCCGACTTTCCGGGAGGCTTCCAGGCATTGCGTGATCCACGCCTGCGTGCCGACCTGTGCGCGTCGTTTCGTATTGGGAATCTCCACGCTGATGGTCAGGTCAGGCGCGTAGCAGTCGATCATCTCCTTCAACGGGACGTCGCCTTCGCCCGGCAGGAGGCGCTCGTGGCGAGACGCATGGATCAGCCCCGCGGTGTCCGTCGGCCCCTTGGCCGGCGCGTCGCAGATCTGGGCGTAATGGATCATTCGGCCCGGCAGCTGCCGGATGTCGGCCAGCGTGCTGGTCGAACGCTGGAAGTGAATCGGATCGATGAGGACCCCGCCGTTGTCCTGTCCGGCCGCCTCGACGATGCTGCGGGCGGTCCGGACGGAATCGGCGGTCATCCAGGGCATGAATTCCATGTCCGCCGTCAGCCCGTACGGTCTGCAGGCCTCGCACAGGCGCGCGAACGAGTCGATGAGCCGGCTTTGGTCGGGATCCTCTCCGGTAACCAGGATGTGTTGCGCCCCCAGCTTCTGGCCGGCTTCGAAGAAGGACAGGTAGGACTCCACGTCCAGCGGCCCCTCGATCCGGATGATTTCGATGTCCGGGATGCGGAGTCCGGTGTCCCGCATGCAGGCCAGCGTTTCGCGCAGCAACGCGGCATCATCCATCAGCCGGTACGCGGTCCCTCCCGGCGCAAAAGGCAGCAGGCGCAGTCCGCACCCCTGGTAGCCGGCCAGCGCCGCGGCCCTGATCATGGCGGGCGGAGCCAGTTCCATGACGGTCAAATGCGCGAGGGAATAGCTTCTTTGCATGATGCCCATCCTTTCAGTGATGGAAGAGGCGCGAGCCTCTTATACGAACTGTGTAGTACATGAAGGTTCAAAAAAAGCGAAAGCGGGCTCTCGCATGGCGTTTTTCGATAACAGTGGCGTCCGGCTCAGACCTGCATGTAGCGCAGGATCATGTCGATGACGCTGCTGCGGCGCTTCGCGAAGGCTCCGGGCGACATGATGTCGCGCCGGAAAATGAGCGAGAACGTGTATTGGTTCGATACGTTGTAGAAGCACAGCGCACTGATGGACGCATGGATGTCGACGGGGTCCAGTCCCGTTCTGAACGTGTTTTCCTTGCAGCCGCGCGCATAGATGTCTCGGATGCTGTTGATGACGGGCCAGTTCACGTCATTGATGGTGTCGGACTGCTCCAGATAGTGCCCGTAGTGCATGTTCTCGTTCATCACGAGGCGCACGAAATCCTGGTTCCGGGATTCGTAGTCGAATGTGAAGCCCACCAGCGTGCGCATGGCCTCGACGGGTGGCAGGTCTTCCAGATGCAGCGTGCCCTCGATCTGGCGGATGCCGCGGTACGACTCTTCCAGCGCGGCGAGGTACAGGCCCTGCTTGCTCTGGAAGTAGTAGTAGATCATCCGTTTGCTGGTGGCCGTCTGGGCCGCGATTTCATCGATGCGGGCGCCCGCCAGGCCCTTCTTGGCGAACTCGCGGATGGCGACGTCGAGGATGTCCTGGCGGGTTGCGGCCGGATCGTTGCTGCGGCTGACAGCCGCCGAGGTCCGGGACATGTCACGCAGCCTGCCGGGCTTTCGCCGCCGAGACGGCTGCGCGCAGTGCCAGCAGGTAGCTGTCCACCCCGAACCCGGCGATCTGGCCCAGGCAGATTTCCGCGAGGACGGATTTGTGGCGGAACTCTTCGCGCGCGTGGATGTTCGACATGTGGAGCTCGACGATAGGAACCGTCAGGATGGCGAGCGCATCGCGCAGACCGTAGCTGTAATGCGTCCAGGCGCCGGCGTTGATGATCACGCCATCCACGCCGTCCTTGTAGGCCTGGTGGATGCGCTCGCACATGGCGCCTTCGAAGTTGGTCTGGAAGGTTTCGAGCTCGACGCCCAGCTCCTTGGCCAGGCCGCGCACCCGGTCGTCGATCTGTTCCAGCGTGATCGTTCCATACTGCTTGGGATCCCGCTTGCCGAACATGTTGTGGTTGATGCCGTGCAGAAGGAGGAACTTCATGGGTGTCGCCTCGTGGGTGAAAGGGATCGGGTAGGGGTGCGGGGTACTGGCCTGGAGAATTCGGTCAGCGGGCGCCGTCCGACTGGGCTGCGGCACGCGTCGAGAGCACATCGGTAATGTGATTCTTCATGCGGGCTACGTCGGCCGGGATGCCGTTGGTATAGAGCTCGAAGGCGCGGGCGGCCTGGTTCACCACCATGCCGATGCCGTCGATTGTATGGCAGCCTTTTTGTCGCGCGATGCGCAGCAGCTCGGTTTCCAGCGGGAAATAGATGATTTCGGCGAACCAGTGGCGGCTCTCCAGCAGGGCGGGCGGCAGCGGAGTGCCGGGAAGGGTTCGCATGCCGACCGGCGTGGCGTTGATGAGGCCATCGGCCTGGCGCATCGCGCCCGCCAGATCGCGGCCCACACTGACCTTGGCTCGTGGGAAGCGAGTCCGCAGGGCTTGGACCAGGTGTTCCGCACGGTCCCCGAGCTGGTCGAACAGCGTCAGGCTCGTGGCGCCCAGCCGCAGGATCGCATCGGCGACCGCCGAGCCTGCGCCCCCTGCGCCGAGCTGCACCACGTGGCCGATGGCCCGGTCGCGCAGGTTGTCCCTGATATTCTGCGTGAACCCGTAGTGATCGGTGTTGTGGCCGATCCGCTTGCCGTCACGCAGAACCACCGTATTGACGGCGCCTATGGTGCGCGCCTCGTCGGACAGGCTGTGCAGGTGCGGGATCACCGCCTGTTTGCAGGGATGGGTGATGTTCAGCCCCTCGAATCCGAATCGCTCCGCCGCGGTGAGAAGCTCGGGCAACGCATCGGCGGTCAGGTGCAGTTCGTCCAGGTCCACCCGCTGGTAGAGGCATAAGATACCGTGGTGCGCCGCCTCACTTTCGTACAGGGTGGGGCTCAGGGACTGGCCGATTCCGTCGCCGATGAGGCCGAGCAGCAGTGCCGGCTTTTCTGTCTTGAGTCGCATGGATTAGGGTAAACATGTAGCGTACCACTTGGTACATTCGAGTAATATACGAGCTGTCGAGCAGAACGTCAATCCGGGTTTATAAAAGGCATCCTCAGTCCCAGAGCAGCTTGCAGACTGGCTTCCCTAGAAGAAAAGTTCTGCCGCACGACCATCAAAAGCATGGTTTTCTGATTAACTGTATAGTACATAGCGTGATTTCCCATGAGTGTATTCAACAAGATTCGAACGGAATGAGTGATGGCTTATCAGTTCGACTTTGAACCCGTCTTCCAGCAATTTCCCGAATTGCTGGCGGGGTGCGCGGGCACGATGGGCCTGGCCTTGGCGGGGATGGCGCTGGCCACGGTCATCGGTATCGTTGGCGTCGTCCTGCGCAGTTCGCACAATCGTGTACTGCGCAGCCTTGTCATTGCCTTTGTCGAGATCATTCGCAATACGCCTTTCCTGGTCCAGATCTATTTCATCTTCTTTGCGCTGCCGCTCGCGGGCGTGCGGTTGAATCCCACCCCCACCGCCATCATTGCACTGGGTGTCAATGGCGGGGCGTATGCCATCGAAATCATTCGCGGCGGGGTTCAGTCCATCCAGAAAGGGCAGATCGAAGCGGGCTTTGCCCTGGGCCTGAGCAAACTGAACGTGTTTCGTCTGGTGGTGCTGAGGCCCGCCATGCGCGCGGTGTTCCCGTCCTTGTCCAGCCAGTTCATCCTGCTGACCCTCACCACCAGTATTGCATCCGCCATCTCGGCCTACGAACTGACCTCGGTGGCGCAGCGCATCGTCTCCGACACGTTCCGCAGCTTCGAGGTCTTCTTCACCGTCACCGGCATGTACCTGGTGATTTCGACCGTCATGCTGCTGGGTCTGCGCGCCGTGTTCAACATGCTTTTCCAGTATCCGGTGAAGTAAATGCACAACCCCACCTTTCCCGAATGGATGTTCCTGCTGGCTGGTGTGCGCTGGACCATCGCGCTGTCGATCATCGGCGTCGTGCTGGGCGGTGTCATGGGGTTCGTCATTTCGCTCGCCCGGACCTCGGAACGCTTCAGATTCCTGCGCACCATCACGGCGACCTACATTGGGATTTTCCAGGGAACCCCGCTGCTGCTGCAACTGTTCGTCACGTATTACGGGCTGGCCCTGATCGGGTTCAATATCACTGCCTGGGTGTCGGTGGCCGTCTGTTTCACCCTGTACGCCAGCGCTTTCCTGGGCGAGATCTGGCGGGGCTCGATTGATGCCATCCCCAGGGGCCAGACCGAGGCCGCCACGGCGCTGGGCGTGAGCTACTGGGTGCGCATGCGCAAGATCA
>DATNAI010000263.1:0-5847 GCA_035572875.1 Castellaniella sp.
CACGTCCGAACCCGCCACAGCGCCCGGCCAAGCTGTGCTGCCCCCGCAACGGTGTTCAATGCCTCGCATTGCCAGCCCGATACCAGCCTGCTTCGACACCTGAAACGCTGTCCTGCTCCGCGCGCCGCCCCTTGAGGCATCGAGCGGCGTCGGGCGGCTCCCGGTGCCCCGCTGGCTGAACACACAAACCAACCGGACGGGACACTCACCACGGCGTGCGGGGACGCGCGCCACACAGGGACTCCACATGCCCCCATCCGACCTGCGGTGCCGTCTGGCCACCGCGCTTTGCCTGATACCTCTGGCCGCCACGGCCCAACCGGATCCCGCCCCGACCGCCGTCCCCACACTGCAAGACATCGTAGTGACGGCCAGTCGCCGCCCCGAACCGCTAGCCGACGTGGTCGGCGACGTCACCGTCATCGGTCCTGAGCGGCTCCAGGACGCACCCGGCGAGAGCATCGCCCGGATCCTCAGCCAGGCGCCCGGCGTACAGTTGACGACGAACGGCGGTCCGCAGACGAACACCGGCCTGTTCATCCGGGGAACGAGCTCCACACAATCATTGATACTGATCGACGGCCTGCGGATCAACGGCTCCACGTTCGGCGGCGCCCTGCTTCAAGCCATCGATCCATCCACGATCGAACGGATCGAAATCCTGCGCGGTGCCGCCAGCAGCCTGTACGGCTCGGATGCCATGGGGGGCGTCGTCAACATCATCACCCGGAAAGGCGAGCAGAACCGGCCCGTGTCGGGTTGGGTCAACGTGGGCGGGGGCAGCTACGGCACGGCAAAGTCCAGCCTGGGCCTGTCGGGAGCGAGCCACGGCTGGGATTACAGCTTCTCGGCCAGCGCCGCAAGCAGCCAAGGGTTCAACGCAACGCGACGACACACCGAGGACAACCGCCCGAACTTCCTGTACGAGCCTGACAAGGACGGATATGCCAGCCATTCGGTGTCCGGCACGCTTGGCTACCAATGGGCCGAGGGCCACCATATCGGGCTGACGGCCTATGACGGTTACACCCGCGGAGACTATGACGCGGGGACTTCGATCCCCGACGCCTACGCGCTCTATCGGCAGCAAGCGTATCGCGTGACCAGCACCGACCGCATCGCCGAGGGGTGGCAAAGCGTCCTGAGCGTGGGTTTCACGAAGGACGGCTACGATGACCGCGGATACCAGAGCACGGCCAACTCGCTCAAAAGGAACTATAGCTGGACCCATACTCTGACGCCCGTCAAGGACCAGCAGATCTCGCTGTTGCTGGAGCGCCAGGAAGAGCGTATCCAGAGCAGCAACGCCTACACGACCGACGCACGCGACGACAACGCTGCCGCGCTGGTCTACAAGGGCCGGTTCGACAGGCTGCACACTCAGGCAAGCCTTCGCAACGACCGCTATACGGGATACGGCAACGAGACCACCGGCAGCCTGGGGCTGGACTTCGACCTGACGGACGCCTGGCAGGTCGGCGCAGCCGGAAACACCGCCTTTCGGGTTCCGACGTTCAACGACCTCTACTGGCCCTTCCAGGACTTCGGTCCGTTCGGCTCGTTTTCGGGAAATCCCGGCCTGAAGCCGGAAAAATCCAGGAACATCGAGGCCCACGTGCGCTACCAGACCGAGGAAACGGACCTCTCGCTGACGGCCTACCGGAACCGGATCGACGATCTGATCGTACCCAGTGTTTGCGATGCCGCCTTCAATTGCATGGCGCAGAACGTCAGCAGCGCCACGCTGCGCGGCGCGACCCTGGCCGGTTCACACCGCTTTGGCAACACGACGATCCGGGGCAGCCTGGACGTTCTGGATCCACGCAACGATGAGCCCGCTGCCGGCCAGGACTCCCAGCTTCCGCAACGTGCCCGCCAAGTGCTCCATTTCAGCGCCGAGCAGCGCATCCATGCCCTGAAGGTCGGCGCGGAGTACCAGTACACCGGCAACCGGATCGACGCCTCGACGCAGGCGCGCCTGGGGGGCTATTCGCTGGTCAACCTCACTGCGGCATACGACTTCACCAAGTCGATGGGCGTGCAGGTCCGCTGGAACAACGTCCTCGATAAGGAGTACGTCCTGGTGGATGGTTACAACACGCCGGGATCCAACGTCTTCGTCAACCTGTCCTGGAAGATGTGACCCATGATCGGCACCAGGACCGGGCATGGCTGCGGACCTTCTGAGCCAAAGGCGGAGCGGGAGCCGCCACGTGCCGCCGCCGATGGGATGATTCGGCGCGCCCGCACCTTCGCGGCCCGCACGGCTGGCATGCTGTTGGCCGTGGCGGGGCTCTGCGGCAGCACCCTGCCGGTCGCCTGGGCGCACGCATCCGACCGTCCCCGTGTCATCACCCTGAGCCCAAGCGCCACCGAACTGGTCTACGCCGCGGGCGCCGGGGGGGATCTGGTCGGGACCGACCGCAGCAGCGACTACCCGCCCGCCGTGCGGTCGTTG
Source organism: Castellaniella sp. (assembly GCA_035572875.1). Lineage (GTDB taxonomy): Bacteria > Pseudomonadota > Gammaproteobacteria > Burkholderiales > Burkholderiaceae_B > Castellaniella. Next base: position 2,459 of record DATNAI010000263.1, read on the forward strand.
CCACGCGTGGGCGACGTGATGCAGTTGAACGACGAGACCATCCTGGCGCTGCGCCCCACCCTGGTCGTCGGGTGGCAGCCGTCGGGTGACACCGCCGCGCTGGCCGCACGCCTGGCCGCGCTGCACATCCCCCTGATCTATGCGGACCCCGCAAACCTCGATGACATCCCCCGGCTGATTCGCGGCCTGGGCAAGCGTCTGGGAACCCCTGCTGCAGCGGACGCCGCAGCGGACCATCTGGAGCAACGCCTCCGCGCACTGCGGCCGCTCCCCGGCCCGCCGCGCACGGTCTTCATCGAGATCAGCGCGGACCCGCTCTATACCTTGGGCGCCGCCCCCATCATCAACGATCTGCTCGCCCGCTGCGGCGGCCGGAACCTCTATGCAGGCTCGCGCATCGCAGCACCCCAGGTGGGCGTGGAATCCGTATTGCACCTGAACCCGGACGTGGTGATCATGTCCCCCTATGGAAGCGACACATTGCCGGCACGCCGAGCGTGGTGGGCCCAGCGCGGCCTGCAAGCCGCGCGCGACGGCCACTTCTACGCCGTGAATCCCGACTGGCTGCACCGCCCCGGCCCGCGGCTGGTGGATGCGGCAGAGGCGGTGTGCAGGGATTTGCGTGTCAGCCGTTGACCAGGCAACATCTGGCCGCACTCTGGCCGGCACGGCCACCGAATCCCCACGGCACATTCAGATTCGTCCTCAGCGCAGCCTAAGTCGGGGCACGTAAGCTCCCTTGTGCAGATCATCCGATGTGCAAATGCCACGATACCGGACACAGGAGAAGGCCCTCATGAATACCCCGCTTCACAAATCACTCGCCAAGGTCCCACAGGTGACGCTGGGATTCTGGATCATCAAGATCGCCGCAACCACCCTGGGGGAAACCGGCGGCGATGCGGTCACCATGTCGATGGGTCTGGGGTATCTGGTCGGCACCGGAATCTTCGCGGCAATCTTTCTCGCGGCCGTCAGCGCCCAGATCAGCGCCAAACGTTTCCGGCCAACCCTTTACTGGGCGACCATCATCGCGACAACGACCGTGGGCACCACGCTTGCGGACTTTGCCGATCGGTCGCTGGGAATCGGCTACGCGGGAGGATCGAGCCTGCTCCTGGCGCTGCTGCTTGCCTCGATTTTCGTCTGGCATCGGACCCTCGGTACCGTATCGGTCGCGAGCGTGAGTTCCCCCCAGGTAGAAGCCTTCTATTGGATCACGATCATGTTCTCCCAAACGCTCGGCACGGCCCTGGGTGACTGGACGGCGGACTCCGCCGGTCTGGGCTATACCGGAGCTGCCATTGTGTTCGCGGGGCTCCTCGTCCTTGTTGCCGCCGCGTATTATTGGACAGCCACATCGCGCACCCTGCTTTTTTGGATCGCCTTCGTCTTGACGCGCCCACTTGGCGCGGTCGTAGGAGATTTTCTGGACAAGCCGCTGTCGTCCGGAGGACTTGCACTCAGCCGCTACGGCGCTTCCGCAGTGCTGCTCGCCACAATCGTGACGTGCTGCATCCTCTTCAGGCAGCGCGCGGCGCGGGCCGCTCATTAGCGCGAGGAGACCGAATTGAGAGTGCTATTGGTCGAAGACGATCCCATGATCGGCGAAGCGATCCAGGACGCACTGAAGGAAGCCGGTTATGCGGTGGACCGGGTCAAAGATGGCCCGAGTGCCGATAGTGCCGCAAAAACCGTGCGCTACGACCTGATCCTGCTCGACCTGGGCCTGCCCGGCAAAGACGGGCAAGACGTTCTGCGGACCATACGCATCCATGACGATGCCGTGCCGGTCCTGATCGTGTCGGCACGCGACGCGCTGGAGGAGCGCCTGCGCGGCCTCGATGGCGGCGCCGACGACTACATCATGAAGCCCTTCGAGATGGGGGAGATCCTGGCACGTATGCGTGCCGTGTTGCGTCGCAAGGAAGGCAGGGGCGCGCCCGTTTTGACAAACGGCACCGTATCACTAGACCCGGCCACTTGCGAGGCGGCCGTAACCAACACGGATTCCGTACGCCTGACCCCCCGCGAGTTCGCACTCCTGCGCGCGCTGCTAGCACGCCCGGGCGCCATCCTCTCGCGCGGCGACCTGGAAGACCGCATCTATGGCTGGGGGGAAGAGGTGGAAAGCAACGCCATCGAATACATCATCCACGCGCTGCGCAGGAAACTGGGTAACGACGTCATCGAAAACGTGAGAGGGCTCGGATGGATGGTCTCAAAAAACGGTTAAGCGAATCCGTCCAATACCGCTTGTCCTTCTCCCTCTCCGCGGCAGTCATCGCCGTCGCACTGGCCGCGGGAATCGTCTCCTTTCTGTCCGCATTCGATCAGGCACAGGAACTGCAGGATGATGTGCTGGCTCAAATCGCCGCCCTGATGGATCAAAGCACTCCCACCCTCAAGCTGCCTGCGGGAGGACTCCGGCTGAAAGACTCGGACAACGACTCCCTGGTGTATATCCAGGCACTCGGCGGGGCGGCTCCCGTGGCGACCGGCAATGGGCCGGATACCAAAATGCCAGCGTTGGCGGCAACGCTGAAAGATGGACTGCATACGCTCGAGTCGGCGGATGGCGCCTATCGCGTGCTCGTGAGGACGACGCACACGGGCAGCAGAATCGCCTTCGCGCAGGAGACCGGCGCGCGTGACGAAGTGGCCTACAACAGCGCGCTCAACACGGTGCTGCCTTTGCTGATTCTGATCCCCGTGCTGCTCATCGGAATCGCCCAGCTCATCCGTAAAATGTTCAGGCCCATCACGGTTCTTTCGCGGCAGATCGATACACGCACCGAAAGCGACCTACAGCCGGTCCGTGATGAACACATCCCTTCCGAAGTCCGTCCCTTCGTCCTTGCCATCAACCGGCTTCTCGCCCGAGTGTCCGAATCCGTCAATGTGCAGCAACGTTTCGTGGCGGATGCCGCTCACGAACTGCGCTCGCCATTGACGGCACTATCCTTGCAAGCCCAGCGCCTTGAGCATTTGCAGATGTCGGATGCGGCTCGCGACCGATTGCACATTCTCGAAAAAGGAATCGACCGCGGGCGCAGCCTTTTGAACCAACTCCTGAATCTGTCCAGGGCGCAGGCGAGCACCGACCTGCCGACGCAGGCTGTTTCCATGCTCGGCGTCTACCGGACGGTGCTGGAAGCGCTCATGCCACTCGCCAAGGCAAAACGCATTGATCTTGGTGTACTCGACGGCCCGGACGCAACGGTCTGGACCAGCGAACAGCAGCTCTCCATGATGGTCAGAAATCTCGTGGACAACGCCATCCGCTACAGTCCACCGGGCGGCCGGGTGGACCTGTCGGTCGAGACAAACCCACAACATGTCACGATCCGCGTGGCCGACACGGGCCCGGGGGTTCCGCCCGAAGAGCG
>DATNAI010000264.1:0-3669 GCA_035572875.1 Castellaniella sp.
TGGAGCTCCCGGCCCATCTGGAACCCGGCCAGGATCTGCGCGAAGCACTGGATCTGGACGATACGATCTATGTGCTCAAGCTTACGCCCAACCGTGCCGACTGCCTGTCCATTGCCGGTGTGGCCCGCGAGGTCGCCGCACTGACCGGGTGCGCGTTGAAGACGCCCGAAGTCCCGCACGTCGCAGTCACGCTGGGCGACCACCTGCCGGTGCGGATCGAGGCGCCCGATCTGTGCGGCCGCTACGCCGGCCGCGTCGTGAAAGGCGTGAACGCGCGCGCGGCCACGCCCGGCTGGATGAAGTCGCGCCTCGAGCGCGCCGGGCAGCGATCGGTGTCGGCGCTGGTCGATATCTCCAATTACATCATGCTGGAGCTCGGGCGACCTACTCATGTCTTTGACCTCGCGCGTATTCGCGGGGGGCTGACCGTGCGCTGGGGCCGGGATGGGGAAAAGCTCGATTTGCTCAACGGTGAGACCATCACGTTGGCACACGACGTGGGGGTCATTGCGGGTGATTCCGCGCTTGAAAGTCTCGCCGGCATCATGGGTGGGCAGGCCTCCGCCGTGACGCTGGAGACCACGGACGTCTATCTCGAAGCGGCGTTCTGGTGGCCGGAGGCCATCATGGGCCGTCCGCGCCGCTACAAGCTGACGTCCGAGGCGGGTCACCGCTTCGAGCGCGGCGTGGATTTTTCCACGATCCCGGCGCACCTGGAGATCATGACGGCGATGATTCTGGACATCTGCGGCGGCCACGCGGGCCCGCTCGATGATCAGATCGTAAAACTGCCCGCGCGCGAACCCGTCCGCATGCGGCTGTCGCGTTGCAACAAGGTTTTGGGGCTGAGCTTGCCGGCGACGGCGGTGGCTGACGTTTTCTCGCGCCTGGGCCTGGCATTCTGTCAGCATGATGACGACTTCGTGGTCACGCCGCCTGCCGCGCGCTTCGACCTGACCATCGAAGAGGACCTGATCGAGGAAGTCGCCCGGATCCACGGGTTCGACCAGATCCCGGATGAGCCCCCAGTGGCTCCGGCGCGGATGCGGGTTCCTCCCGAAACGCTGTATGGCTTGCATGCCATGCGCGCTGAGATGGCTGCACTGGACTACCAGGAAGTGATCAATTTCTCGTTTGTCGAGGAAGCCTGGGAGCGCGACTATTGCGGTAACGAACAGCCGATCCGGTTGCTCAACCCTATCGCGAGCCAATTGGCCGTGATGCGTTCCAGTCTCATTGGCGGCCTGCTGGACAACATCGCGCATAACGCCAAGCGCCGCCAGAGCCGCGTGCGGCTGTTCGAAGTGGGCCGCGTCTTCGCGCGCGATGCTTCGGTGCAGGATGGCGATCTGTCCGTGGCTGGCGTGGCCCAGCCCACCCATCTGGCGGGCGCCGCCTGGGGCCCGGCTGTTCCCGAGCAATGGGGCGTTGCCACGCGTCCGGCGGACTTTTTTGACGTGAAGCATGATCTGGTTTCACTGCTGGGCGTGCGGGCGGCGGGCCTGCGCTGCGAGCCGGCCCGGCACCCCGCGCTGCACCCGGGCCGCAGCGCCCGCCTGGTGCTCGACGGTCAGCCCATCGGCTGGTTGGGCGAGGTTCATCCCCAGTGGGTGCAGGCGCTGGATCTCGGCCATGCTCCTGTGGTGTTTGAGATCGACACGGCCGGCATCGCCCGGCGCGCCTTCCCGGTGCCGGCCGAGCTGTCGCGTCAACCGACGGTCGTGCGGGACCTGGCCATCTGGGTGGACGCAAAGCTGTCCTGGCAGGCGGTCCTTGATACACTTGAACACGAGGTGTCCGCGGATGAAGCCCTCGGGGTCGTGAAAGACATTAAACTGTTCGACATCTGGCGGGATGCTGGATCCGGCGATCAGCGCAGTCTGGCCTTGCGCTTCTGGTTTCAGGGGCGGGATGCCACGCTGGACGATCGCCAGATCGAATATTGCATGCAGCGTTTGACGCAAGCGCTAGCCCAAGCACATGGCGCCCAATTGCGCTCGTAGGAGGACTCACTGGTGGAAACGGATCGGACATTGACCAAAGCCCAGCTTGCGGAACTGCTGTTCGAGCGAGTGGGCCTGAACAAGCGCGAAGCCAAGGACGTCGTCGATACCTTTTTCTCCGAGGTGCGCGATGCCCTGATCCGGGGGACTGAGGTCAAGCTTTCCGGTTTCGGCAGTTTCCAGGTGCGTCACAAGCCCCCCCGTCCCGGACGCAACCCGAAGACCGGGGAAGTCATTCCGATCGCTGCACGCCGCGTGGTGACCTTTCATGCCAGCCAGAAGCTGAAAGACGGCATTGCCGCGACCGGGGGCGACGTATGACGCTGGCTGTTTCTCCGGTGTCTTTGCCGCCCATCCCCGCCAAGCGGTACTTCACGATTGGCGAGGTCAGTGAGTTGTGCGGTGTGAAGCCACACATCCTGCGCTATTGGGAGCAGGAATTCGCTCAGCTCAAGCCGGTGAAGCGGCGTGGCAACCGGCGCTATTACCAGCACCACGAGGTTCTGCTGGTGCGCCGCATTCGCGATCTGCTGTATGAACAAGGCTTCACCATTGCGGGGGCACGCAATCGCCTGGGCGAGGGCAACGAAGTTCCGCACGACCAGGAGGCCGCAGTGCGCTTGTCAGGTGCCGAGTTGCAGGCGCTGCGTGCGGATCTGACAGCTGCGCGCGACGGGCTCGCTCAGGCCCTGGAGGGCGCGGAGATGACCCCTCAGCCCGCTGAAGGTCGCCTCGACCTGTGAGCGCGGGCGCCTGCTGAGCGCCGCCTGCACCAAAGCGGTGCCTGGCATACCACCATCCGCCCGGCGGCGGACCCTGTACCGAGCGGTACTTAGCGGCCTGCGTGCCGCCCTGGTCGCCTTTGGCCATTCGTAAAACCTCTGTAAAAAAGTCGCGATCGGCATGTCATGGCATGACGCCATGGACCGGGCAAGGCGCTTGCCCCGCACCTGGCATGGGTTCTGCTTGAAAGAAGTTGCCCATTCACCAAACCACAGGTGCGACCATGGAGCCCGCCATGAAGATAGTGACTGCCATCATCAAGCCTTTCAAGCTTGACGAAGTGCGTGAAGCGCTCTCAGACGTCGGAGTGCAGGGCATCACGGTAACCGAGGTCAAAGGTTTCGGCCGACAGAAGGGCCACACCGAACTGTATCGCGGGGCCGAGTACGTCGTGGACTTCCTGCCCAAGGTGAAGATAGAGGTCGCGGTGGGCGACGCGCTGGTCGAACGTGTCGTCGGAGTCATCGAGGTGGCCGCGCGTACCGGGAAGATCGGCGACGGCAAGATTTTCGTCTCTGCGCTGGAGCAGGTCATTCGCATCCGCACCGGCGAGACCGGTGAGGGCGCCTTGTAACCGACCCATTGGCTGGAACAGGAAAGGAATTGCCATGAGAAAACTGACTGCTTCGATGCTGGGACTGGTGCTGATGGCTTCGACCTCGCTGGTCTTTGCCCAGTCGGCGGGCGGTGCGGCCATGCCCGAACTGAACTCGGGTGACACCGCCTGGATGCTCACCTCCACGCTGCTGGTCATTCTGATGACCCTCCCGGGACTGGCGCTGTTCTACGGCGGCCTGGCGCGCTCCAGGAACATGCTGTCCGTGCTGGTGCAGGTCTTCGCGATTTTCTCGCTGATCAGCGTGCTGTGGGCGCTGTATGGCTA
>DATNAI010000265.1:0-2635 GCA_035572875.1 Castellaniella sp.
CCGGCGCAGGCCGAATATTCCATACCCGGGCCGCCGCCCGCCTGGTACGAGGCGCGCTCGCGCCAGGAAGGACCCGACCGGATCATCGTGCTGCTGCTCGATGTGTCCGCGCGCAAGATCGTCGAGGCCGAGCTGCTCGAAGACCAGCGGCACAAGGCCTTCCAGCTTTCACTGGGCGACCAGTTGCGCATGCTCAACGAGCCCCAGAAAGTCGAGGATGCAACGTGCGAGGCATTGGGACAGCATCTGGCTCTCGACTCGGTCTGCGTATTGAGGCTCGCCAAGGACGATGGAACGCTGGAAACGACGGCACACTGGCCGCATGGTGATGATGCACAAGCGCCCCTGGCGGACGCTCTGGCTGCGATCCGAGAGGCCGTGAAGGGCGATGTCGCCCTGCCGCTGCGGCAGCTGGAGGGCTCGGGACAGGATGGGCTGATCGTGCCGTTGGGCCACTGGGGACGATTTCACACCGCCCTGGTTGCGCGCACCGCGGATGCCCGGCCTCTTTCTCGTCTGGAATGCGAGACGGTCGAGAACACCGCCGAGCGCCTTTGCAACGCACTCGAGCGTTGCCAGCATGCGCTGCAATTGCAGGAGCGCGTCGAACAGGCCATCGCCGAACGGGACCGCGTCTGGCGCCTGTCGCCAGACATTCTGGGGTTGATGGATGCTGGCGCGCAGTTTCTCAGCGTGAGTCCCGCCACACGTGCCATCCTGGGGTGGACGCCCGAGCGATTCATTGCGATGGGGTTTTCCGCATTGGTCCATCCCGAGGACCAGCCGGCCACGCGCGCCATCGTCAACCAGGCGTTATCCGGCGAGGGTACCGGGCTGTTCCATATGGAGAATCGGATGCGCCGCCATGGGGGAGGCTACTGCTGGATCCATTGGACCATGTCCTCCGCCATGGGGCACCTGTATCTGGTCGGGCGGGACGAGACGCTCATCAAGGAGCAGGCGCGGGTTCTGACCGAAGCGGAGGCCGCCCTGCGCCAGTCCCAGAAGCTCGAGGCCGTCGGTCGCTTGACCAGCGGAATTGCGCATGACTTCAACAACATGCTGCAGGGAATCACGGGTTCGCTGTACATGATGGAACGCAAATTGGCGGGCCAGGACTTCGAGGGAGTGCGCCGCTACATCACGCTTGCCGGCAAGGCCTGCGGGCGCGCCGGACAATTGACCAGGCGCCTGTTGACCTTCTCGCGCCGGCAACCCGTGGATCCGCAGCCCTGCGATCCTGGCGACGTCCTGCTCTCCATGAAAGATCTGTTTCGCCGGTATACGGGCGAGCGGATTGCCTTGAGGTTCGATCTGTCGCCCAATATCTGGCCGGTACGCTGCGACGTCAACCAGTTGGAGAGCGTGTTGCTGAATCTCGTCATCAATGCCTGTGATGCGATCGAGGCCTCGGGCACCATCGTGCTGAGCACCCGCAACGTCAGAATCCAAGGCCCAGGGTCGGACACGGCGCCCGAGTTGCCGGCCGGCAATTATGTCGAGATTGCAGTCAGCGACAACGGGAGTGGCATGGCCCCCGATGTCCTGGCGCAGGTATTCGAGCCGTTCTTTACGACCAAGCCCACGGGAGCGGGCAGCGGGCTCGGCTTGCCGATGGGGTACGGGTTTGCTCAGCAGGCCCGAGGGACGCTGGTCGTCCGCAGTGCGGCGGGCGAAGGCACCACGGTCCGTCTGGTGCTGCCCCGCCACGTAGGACATCGATCCATGGAGACCCTGCGGCTGGCGGCGGATGTGGGCCTGCAGGATGACGATGTCCACGACGCGGTGGTCCTGGTGGTTGAAGATGATCAAACGGTTCGTGAGATGGCGGCGGAGACCATAGCCGGCCTTGGGGTGACGGTATTGACGGCCGTCGATGGCCCCGGAGGGATTCAGCAGGTGGCCGATGCCTCGCGCCTGGATCTGTTGATCACTGATATCGGCTTGCCGGGCCTGGACGGCCCGGAGCTGGCGGCGCGGGCCTGCAAACTCTATCCGGACCTGTCCGTGCTGTTCATGACCGGCTACTTGCAGGACCCTTCCGGAAATCCCGTGCTGCGCGGGCCGGGCATGGATTACATCATCAAGCCGTTCACCCTGGAGGCGCTGGCGACGCGAGTGCGCCACATGCTGGCGGAACATAACCGCCTGCATTCGCCGCACATCCCGACGTCTGCTTCGTGACTGGAATTGCCTCCTTCTCGGCAATCCGCTAGCCCGGTATTCCTGCCGATGGTTTCTCAACTGCTAGCAAATGCAAAATCGGAAATAATCCGAACCTTCATGCAGCATTTGCATTGTCGTTCGGCATAATGACTTTGTCTGGGGATTGTCGGCACCCGTCTCGGGACGGGTGCCGAGCTTCGTTGTGGTGTTTGGCAGAAGATTAAAAACGGAGAGATCATGCCTCATGTGCTTGTTATAGATGACGATGCGTTGGTACGCGAGACGCTGGCGGAAGTCGCCAGGGATTGCGGATATTCGGTGGCGGAGGTCGACACCATCCGGGACGCGATGCTTCAACTTGACATGCAGCCCCCCGACTTGGTGCTGGCCGATCTTGGCCTGCCTGACGGCGACGGCATCGACGTTTGCCGGAGCGCTGCGGCGCTCGGCGCGGAGATCGTGGTCATCA
>DATNAI010000266.1:0-13533 GCA_035572875.1 Castellaniella sp.
GTGGGAGATCTCCCCGGTCTGATCGCGAAGCTCGACTACATCGCCGGGCTCGGCGTCAACACGATCTGGCTGTTGCCGTTCTATCCATCGCCGCGCCGAGACGACGGCTACGACATCGCCGGCTACCGCGACGTGCATCCCGACTATGGCCGGCTCGCCGATGTACGCCGGCTGATTCGCGCCGCCCATGCGCGCGGCCTGCGCGTGGTGACGGAACTGGTCGTGAACCACACATCGGATCAGCATCCCTGGTTCCAGCGGGCGCGCCTCGCACGTCCCGGGACGGTCGCCCGCAATTATTACGTCTGGTCCGACACGGACCGCACATACGACGGCACGCGCATCATTTTTTGCGACACCGAAAAATCGAACTGGACCTGGGATCCAGTCGCGGGCGCCTACTACTGGCACCGCTTCTATGCGCACCAGCCGGACCTGAACTACGACAACCCGCGCGTGCTCACGGAAATTCTCAACATCATGCGCTTCTGGCTGGGCATGGGGGTGGACGGAATGCGCCTGGACGCAGTGCCCTATTTGATCGAGCGTGAAGGCACGAACAACGAAAACCTGCCCGAAACGCACGCCATCCTGCGCCGCATCCGCGCCGTGCTCGACGACGAATTTCCAGGACGGATGCTGTTGGCCGAGGCCAATCAGTGGCCCGAGGACGCGCAGGAATATTTCGGACGCGGGGACGAGTGCCACATGGCCTTTCATTTTCCGCTGATGCCACGCATGTACATGGCCATCGCCCAGGAAGACCGATTTCCGATCACCGACATCCTGCGGCAGACACCGGCCATTCCTCCGGCCTGCCAATGGGCCATCTTCCTGCGCAACCACGACGAACTGACGCTGGAGATGGTCACCAGCCGCGAACGGGACTACCTGTGGAAGGTGTACGCGGCAGACCCCATGGCCCGCATCAACCTGGGCATCCGGCGCCGGCTCGCGCCGCTGCTGGAGGGCGACCGGCGCCGCATCGAACTCATGACCAGCCTGTTGCTTTCCATGCCCGGCACCCCCGTCCTGTATTACGGCGACGAACTGGGGATGGGCGACAACATCCAGCTGGGCGACCGCAATGGCGTGCGCACCCCCATGCAATGGACGCCCGACCGCAACGGCGGATTTTCGCGTGCCGACCCGGAAAAACTGGCGGTTCCGGTGCTCATGGGACCGCTTTACGGGTATGAGGTCATCAACGTCGAAGCGCAGCAGCGTAATCCGCACTCGCTGCTGAACTGGACCCGGCGGCTGCTGACCTGCCGCGCCCGCACACAGGCTTTTGGACGGGGCACACTCAGTTTCCTGTATGCAGGCAACCGAAAGATCCTGGCGTATCTGCGTGAATGGGAGGACGTCACCATTCTGTGCGTGGCCAATCTGTCGGCCTCTGCCCAACCGGTCGAACTGCCCATGCCATCCCGCGCCGGAGACGTGCCCATCGAAATGCTGGCCGGCACGGCCTTCCCGGCCATTGGCGAACTGCCCTACCTGCTGACGCTGCCCCCCTACGGATTCTATTGGTTCGAGCTGAGCCACGTGGCGCAGCCGCCGGATTGGCATCGGGAAAAGCCGGAGCAGATGCCGGAACTCGTCACGCTGGTGCTGCGCTCGCGCACGCCGGCTGCGCTCAACGATACGGCGCGCCACTTGCTGGAGAGCGAGGCGCTCCCGGCGTATCTGGCACGCCAGCGCTGGTACGCCGGCCGTCCGCACGCTCCCCTGAAACTGGAGGACACGGTACCGTTGACGTCCGGCTGCCAGCCTCGGGAGAAGCGGACCGTCCGCCACTATTGGGCGCTCGTGCACCAGAACGATACCGACGAGAACCGCCTCAGCGTCCCGTTTTCCCTGCGGTGGGGAGAGGAACGCGAAGGCGTCTACCCGATGGCGCGCATCCGTTGCGGCTCCGAGCCAGGGTTCCTGGTTGACGCCTTCCAGGAACCCGATTTTCTTCGGGCACTCGTCTGCGGTCTATGCGAAACGCCGCTTACGGATCAGAAGCAGGATGAAGGCGCCGACACCGGCGGCATCCGCCTTCAATACCTGCGAGTGGCCGAAGACCTGATGCCGCCGCAACCCGACGCTGCCGTGCGCTGGATCGGCGGCGAGCAGAGCAACAGTTCGGCCGTCGTGGACGAACAGGTGATCGTCAAGGTCCTGCGCCAGAACGTCGCCGGCTCCAACGCCGAAGTGGAAATGGGGCGGCTCCTGTCCCAGGTCGGATACCGCAATACACCGGCCCTGCTGGGGGCCCTGGAGCATCGGGATGCGGCCGGGGTGACCCGCACGGTGGCCATCATGCACCGCTATGTGGCGAACGAGGGCGACGCCTGGCGCTGGACGCTGGAGTTCCTCCACCGCACGCTGGCGGCCGCCATGCTGGCGGGGGACGACGCGGATACGTTCGAGGGCAACCTGTCGGGCTATCTCGCCTTCGCACAGCGGATCGGTCAGCGCCTGGCCGAACTGCACGCCGCCCTGGCCCCGGCGTCCGGGCCCGCGGAGGAGCCGGCGGCATCCAGCCCGCCCGCCGCGACCCATGTGGCGACCGCAAGCAGCCAACGAATACTGGAACAGCTCAAGGCCGCGCTGCGCATTCTGACCTACCCCCCGATCGAGTTGGAAGCCGAGGCGCGCGATGCCGCCCTGTTCCTGAGGAAACAGGCCACCTCGCTCAAACACGCCGTCCGGCGCACCTGCCCCCTGGAGGCCGCCGCGTTCCGGTTGCGGGTCCACGGCGATTTTCACTTGGGGCAGGTGCTGGTTTCACAGGCCGACGCGTACCTGATCGACTTCGAAGGCGAGCCGCTAAGCGACAGCAGCAGCCGACGGGCGCTGTCCACAGCCTACAAGGACCTGGGAGGCATGCTGCGGTCCTTCGACTATGCCGCAGCGCTTGCCAAACGCGAGGTGGTGGTCCCCGCACCGGCCGCCGAGCTCGCCACGAATCCGGCCGGTCCGGCGGCGCCAGGGGTCCAGGGCGGCAGCCTGCGCGACACGCCGCCGGCGTCGCTGGACGCGCTGCTGGAACGGTTCCAGACGCGGGCCGGCGCGGCGTTCCTGGCGGGGTACCGCCAGGCGCGCCCGGACAGCCTCGCCCTCGACGAGACCCACGAGTCGGCCCTTCTGGTCCTCGCCCAGTTCGAAAAAGCCGCCTACGAGGTGTGTTACGAAGCCGCGCACCGCCCCGACTGGCTTCCCGTGCCGGTGAAGGCGCTGGCCCGGCTGGCGACGACGCTTCTCGCGGTTTCCCCGGAGAATGTGGAGGAAGAGGCATGAGGCAGGACCGCGATCCCATTGCTGACGGCGACCGCCAGGCGCTGGTCGGCGGTGTCCATGCCGATCCCTTCGCCGTGCTGGGGCCGCACGGCCCGTGGTTGCGCGTATTGGTACCGGGCGCGCTGCGCGTCACGGTCCGCTGCGCGGATGGCCGCTCGGTCGAACTGCGTCCGTTCAACGCTGCGGACGCCCCGTCCGGCTTCTTCTCGGGCCATGTACCGGACCTGGAAGGACGAGGCCCCGGCGCCTACTCGCTGCGGATCCATTGGCCCCAGGCGACTCAGGAAACCGCCGACCCTTATGCGTTCGGGCCACTGATGGACGAGGCCACGCTGGCGCGATTCGCGGGCGGAGACTGGCGCGCAGTGGACGCGCTCGCCCCTGAACGCACCCAGATCGACGGCATCTCCGGACTGCGCTGCGCCGTATGGGCGCCCAATGCGCGGCGCGTGGCGCTGGTCGGCGACTTCAACACCTGGGACCCGCGCCGGCACCCCATGCGGCTGCGCCACGGGGCTGGCGTCTGGGAATTCTTCTTGCCCGGCGCGCACGCTGGAGAACGCTACAAATTTGCGGTGCTCGACCGCAACGGCCTCGTGCAGTGGAAGGCGGACCCGCTGGCACGGCGCACCGAGGCGCCGCCGGGGACGGCATCCGTCATCGACGCCCCCGACGCGAACATCTGGACCGACGCCGCGTGGATCGAAAGGCGCGCGATCCGGCACCAGGTTCGCCAGCCCCTGAGCATCTACGAAGTCCACGCGGGCTCCTGGGCCGCGCCGTGGGACGAAGGCAGCCGCTGGGAACAACTGGCCGAGCGCCTGCCCCGCTACGCACACGCGCTGGGATTTACCCACGTCGAACTCATGCCCATCATGGAATACCCCTTTGGGGGGTCCTGGGGCTACCAGCCGCTGAGCCTCTTCGCGCCCACTGCGCGCCACGGAACGCCGGAGGCCTTCGCTCGCTTCGTGGACCGCTGCCACGCATCGGACATCGGAGTCATCCTGGACTGGGTGCCCTCGCATTTTCCGGATGACCCCCATGGGCTGTCCCGGTTCGACGGAACCGCCTTGTACGAATATGCGGATCCGCGAGAAGGCTACCACCCCGACTGGCACAGCTGCATCTACAACCTGGGCCGCAACGAGGTGCGTGCCATGCTTCTTGCGAGCGCGCACCACTGGCTTTCCCATTATCACGTCGACGGACTGCGGGTGGACGCCGTGGCGTCGATGCTATATCGCGACTACAGCCGCGCACCCGGTCAATGGGTGCCCAACCGGTACGGAGGGCGTGAAAATCTCGAATCCATCGCTTTTCTGCGCGAACTCACCGACAGCGTCCATGCCCGACACGATGCGACGCTCACCATTGCCGAAGAGTCCACCGCATGGCCGGGCGTCACGGCTGACACATCGGCCGGCGGCTTGGGGTTCGACTACAAATGGAACATGGGCTGGATGCACGACACGCTGCGCTACGTGCAGCGCGACCCGATCCACCGGCGCCATCACCATGGCGACATGACGTTCGGGCTCGCCTACGCCTTTTCGGAGCATTTCATCCTGCCCCTGTCCCACGATGAGGTCGTCCACGGGAAGAGCGCCCTGGCGGCCAAAATGGGGGGCGACCCGGGCCGGCGGCTCGACACACTGCGCGCCTATCTGGCATTCATGTGGGCGCATCCGGGCAAGAAGCTGCTGTTCATGGGCGGCGAGATCGGTCAGTGGCGGGAATGGAACCACGATGGGCTCATCGAGTGGAACCTGCTCGATGAGCCCGCGCATGCCGGCGTGCAGAAGCTGGTACAGGCCCTCAACGGGCTGTACGCCGACGAGATCTCTCTTCATGACGGCGACACGGACCCGGCCGGCTTCTCATGGACGATAGGCGACGACACCAGCAATAGCGTCTTCGCTTTCGAACGCCAGGCCTCCGGCTCGAGGCCGGTTCTGGTCCTGTGCAACTTCACGCCGGTGACACGCAGTGGCTACCGGGTGGGGGCGAGCCAGCATGGCCCCTGGCGCGTGCTGCTGGATTCCAGCATCCCAGGGGGTCTGCCGCCTGCAACCGTTGCGCCGGTGGCCTCGCGCGACGAACCCGCCCATGGACGCCCCTGCAGCCTGGAACTGGACCTGCCGGGCCTCACGACCTTGCTGTTGACCCCCACGGAGAATTGATGGACACCTATCTGCGCGCACCCGTTTCGGCCGGTCAGCCCTATCCCTTGGGGCCGACGAGCGACGGGCTGGGCGTGAATTTCGCAGTGTTTTCGGCCAACGCCACGGGGATGGAACTCTGCCTGTTCGACCCGAAAGGGCGCAAAGAAGTGCGCCGTGTCATGCTGCCCGAATGCACCGATGAAATCTGGCACGGCTATCTGCCTGAAGCGGAGCCTGGGCTGCTCTACGGCTTTCGCGCACACGGCCCCTACGATCCCTCGAACGGCCATCGGTTCAATCCGTACAAATTGCTGCTTGACCCTTACGCCCGCGCCCTGCAAGGCCCACTGCGCTGGGGCGACGCGCTCTTCGGTTACCGCGTCGGTCATGCCAAGGGAGACATCACCGTGGACCGGCGGGACAGTGCGCCGCTGATGCCCAAGTCCGTCGTCACTTCCCCGGAGCCGTTCAACTGGAGCGATTCCCGCCGGCCCGGCACCGACTGGTCGCAGACGGTGATCTACGAGATCCACGTACGCGGCGCTTCCATGGGCCGCGACGACCTGCCATCGATGCAAAGAGGCACGGCCGCGGCGCTCGGTGATCCGCGATTCATCGAGCATCTGCACACACTGGGGGTGACCGCCATTGAACTGCTGCCCGTCCATGCCTTCCTGCAGGATCGCACGCTCATCGAACGAGGACTTCGAAATTACTGGGGCTACAACACTTTGTCGTATTTCGCCCCTGAGCCGGCGTACGCCCCACAGGGCACCGACGGGCTGCGCAAGACCATCCGGCGTCTGCACGCCGCGGGCATCGAAGTCGTGCTCGACGTGGTCTACAACCACACCTGCGAAGGCAACGAATTCGGCCCCACGCTATCGTGGCGAGGGCTGGACAATGCCAGCTACTACCGGCTCATCCCGGGCGACGAGCGCCACTATATCGACGAGACGGGGTGCGGCAACACGGTCAACCTGTCGCACCCCCGAGTGCTTCAGATGGTGATGGACTCGCTGCGGGCCTGGGCGCAGTCCTATCAGATCGACGGATTCCGTTTCGATCTTTGCGCCACGCTCGGGCGGGAAGGCCAGGGCTTCGATCCGGGCGCCGGCTTTTTCGATGCCATCCTGCAGGATCCCGCGATGTCGCGCGTGAAGCTGATCGCGGAACCGTGGGACGTCGGACCAGGCGGCTATCAACTCGGCCAGCATCCCCCCGGCTTTGCGGAATGGAACGGAGCCTTCCGGGACGGGACGCGGCGCTTCTGGCGCGGCGATTCCGATCAGCGCGGCGGCATGGCCGAGGCGTTGAGCGGATCACGGTCTCTCTTTGATCACCGCCATCGGCGTCCGTGGTCCAGCATCAACTTTCTCACCGCGCACGATGGATTCACACTGACCGATCTCGTCTCGTATGCGGAACGGCACAACGAGGCCAATGGAGAAGACGGGCAAGACGGGGCCAGCGAAAACTTCAGTGCCAATTGGGGGGCCGAGGGTCCGAGCGACGATCCCGCCATCCAGGAGACGCGCCGGCGCGTGCGCCGTGCCCTGCTCGCCACGTTGTTTTGTGCGGATGGCACGCCCATGCTGCTGGCAGGCGACGAATTCGGGCACTCCCAAGCCGGCAACAACAACACTTACTGTCAGGACAATGCCATATCCTGGCTCGACTGGTCGCTCGCCAGCACGGAAGCCGGAAAGGCGGAAATCCGCTTCGTGTCGCGCCTGAGCGCTTTGCGGCGCGACCACCCCAGCCTGCGTATCGGGCGCTACGAGGACCTGGCGGAGGAAATCGTTCCCGGCGTGTCACGATCCGCATGCTTCGAGCCCGACGGTACGCCCATCACCCAGGAAGGGTGGGAAGACGGGGGGCGCCTGGCCTTCACGCTGCGCAGGGCGGCGTGGGGGCCTGAAAAGAACGCGGACGTCACCTTGCTGCTGCTCAATCCAGCCGCGACGGCCCAGTCCTTCACCATACCGGGGCCTGAACTGGAGTGGTCCTCCGAACTGGACACCAGCGACGTGAACGCCACATCCACGCGCGTGGCCGGCCCCATCGACGTCGCGGCCCACAGCATCGTGCTGCTCACCGCACATCCCCTCAGGACTCCTTGCGATGACGGCCTCGACTGACACCGCGGACGCGCGTCCATGGGGCGCGTTCCCGCAAGCCGATGGCGGCACGCTCTTCCGCCTCTGGGCGCCGGATGCTCCTCCGGGGATGACCCTTCATGTCGAGGGACACGCAGCCCTGCCCACCGTCCCGGACGGCGAAGGCTACGCCGAATGGCACGTGGCCGATTGCGGCCCTGGAACCCGCTATCACTACGAGTTGGCGGACGGTACCCGGCTTGCCGACCCGGCATCGCGGCTGCAAGACGGTGACATTCACGACGAAAGCATCGTGATGGGCCCCTCGTCCTATGAATGGCACCATCCGGAATGGCAACCCCGAGTGTGGGAGGAATCCGTCCTGTATGAAGTCCATGTCGGGCTGGCGGGCGGATTCCAGGGATTGCGAGCCCGGCTGCCCGAACTCGCCGCGTTGGGCATCAACCTCATTGAACTGATGCCGATCGCCGATTTTCCGGGACCCCGGAACTGGGGCTACGACGGCGTGCTCGCCTACGCGCCAGACCGCGCCTACGGCAGCCCGCACGAACTTCAGGAGCTCATCGACAGCGCCCACTGCCTGGGTATCGGGGTCATCCTCGATGTGGTCTACAACCACTTCGGACCGGACGGCAACGGCCTGCCTCGCTACGCTGGCCGCTTTTTCCGCGAGGACCGCACCACCCCATGGGGTCCCGCCATCGATTTTCGCGAGCCGGCCGTGCGCCGCTATTTCGAAGATAGCGCGATCCATTGGCTGGAAGAATTCCGCTTCGATGGGCTGCGCCTGGACGCCGTGCATGCCATTGTCGACGAGGACTGGCTGCGCGCCCTGCCGCGGCGGCTCAGAGCGCGCCTTCCGGGGCGCCGCATCCACCTGGTGATCGAAGACGATGCCAACCGGGCCAGTCTTCTGGACGGCGACTACGATGCCCAATGGAACGATGATTTGCATCATGTCCTGCACCATCTGCTGACCGGCGAAGATCACGGCTACTACGGGGACTACCGCCAGGACGCTGGCCGAATTCTCGCCCGGTGCCTGGCCGAAGGCTGGTATTACCAGGGCCAGCCCTCGGAGCATCACGGCGGTGCGCCGCGAGGCGAACCCTCCGGGCATTTGCCGCCCTCCGCCTTCATCTTCTTTCTGCAAAACCACGACCAGATCGGCAATCGCGCATGGGGTGAACGGCTCAGCGTGCTGGTGCGGCAGCCGGAACGGCTGCGCGCCGCCATCGCCCTGCAGATGCTGGCGCCCATGGTCCCGCTGCTGTTCATGGGCGAGGAATACGCATCCCGGGCACCGTTCCTGTATTTCACCAGCCACACGGATCCGGCGCTGGTACAGGCCGTCCGCGACGGCAGGGCGCGCGAATTCGCGAATCAACCGGGCTTCGGCGAATCGAACAACGGGATCCCGGACCCCAATGCCGAGACCAGCTACAGCGCGTGTGCCCCATGGCCCGAAAATGGCGCCCACCACGAGTGGACCGCCTTCTATGCCCGGCTCCTGGATCTGCGCGCCTACTTTCTGGGGTTGCGCCTCGCCCACACATGGTCCAAAGGCGCCGAATGCCTGGGCCCCGCCGCCGCATTGGCCTCCTGGCAGCTCGGGGATGGCGCGGAACTGCGGGTCTACGTCAATCTTGCGCCGGACGCCTGCGCGGTTTCGCCCCAGGCCCGACCCGACGATCTTCAGCCGTGGGTCCTCATTTTCGAAACGTCCGCCGGCGCTCTGGCGTCCGTGCTGGATGGCCAGTTGCCCGGCCATTGCACCGTATGGGTGACCCGGGAAACTCCATGACCACCGAAAGGCAGACGATGCACCGCAACCCAGCGCTTTCTGCCTTGGCCGCCGAGGCCGGGTTGCAAGAGCACTGGATCGACGCTCGACGGCGCCCACAGCGGGTGAGCCCCGACACCTTGCGGGCGCTCCTCCATGCCATGGGCCTGCCTTGCGACTCTCCCGCGGATCTGCGCGCCAGCCGCGCCGAAATGAAATCCCGCCGCGCGGGCGCGCGGGCATCGCTGATCGTGGGCCACGTCGGAGAGCCGCTGTTACTGCCCGCGTCGGCCGTCGGCCACTGCCTGCTGGTGGCTGAGGGGGATTCCCCGTCGGCACAGAGCCCGCAGACCATCGTTTGTGCCGCCGGAAACCGCATGCTGGCCCCGGCCACCCCGGGCCGCTACCGCCTGCATCCGCCCGATGGCAACCCACTCCATCTGGCGATTGCGCCGGCGAACACGGAGTCTGTGGCGGCGCGGATGGCCGCGTGTGGCGCCCGTTTGTGGGGCGTCATGGCACAGGTCTACAGCCTTCGCACCACCCACCGCGATACCGCCCGCTCGACCTGGGGCCACGGGGATCTGGCCGCAGTACGGCAGCTTGCACAGCGGCTCGCCGCCGAAGGCGCGGATGTCTTGGCCCTCAGCCCCATGCACGCGCTATTCAGCAGCGACCCGGCGGCCTGCAGCCCTTATTGCCCGTCCAGCCGCTTGTTCAGGAACGTCCTTTTCGCAGCGCCTGCCGATGTGCTGGGAGACGAGGCGGTCCACGCTGCAATGGCCGCGCTGGCGCCCATGGACTGCGCGGCGCTGGAGGCGGCCGACACAATCGATTGGACACGTACGGCCGCCGCCCGCTTGTCGCTGCTGGCGAAAATCCACGCGCAGTTCCGCCAGCGGGGCGACCTCCGGCTGCGCAGGCAATATGAAAAATTCGTCGAACAGCAGGGCGAGGCGCTGCTGGACCACGCGACATTCGAATGCCTGCAGCACGGCGACCTTGGTGCCGACGAAGGAGGCGGGCAAATCCGGCCGGCCCTTCCGTTTTCCGACAGTCGCCGGCGGGACCCGCGCTCGCGCGAGGTCCAGGACTACCGGGCCCGGCACCCCCGCGAAATCGATTTTCATTGTTTTCTGCAGTGGCTGACCGACGCCAGCCTCGCCGTCGCTCAGCGGGATGCGCGCAGTGCCGGCATGCGGGTCGGACTGATGGGAGACCTGGCGGTGGGGGCGAGCCCCACGGGCAGCCAGGCATGGAGCCACCCGGAGCACTTTCTGAGGGGCGTCTCGATCGGGGCACCCCCCGATATCTACAACCCCCTGGGCCAGGTCTGGAATCTGACGGCCTTCTCTCCCCTGGCGCTGCAGGAACAGGGCTACCGGCCCTTTGTGGAGGTGCTGCGCGCGGGACTGGAGCATATGGGGGGCCTGCGCATCGACCACATCCTGGGGTTCCAACGGCTCTGGGTCGTTCCCGAAGGTGGCGGAGCCGATGGCGGCGCCTATTTGCACATGCCGGCCCGCGAACTTTTCACGCTGACGGCTCTCGAGGCATGGCGCCACCATGCGCTGATGATAGGGGAAAACCTCGGGACAGTGCCCGAAGGCTTCAACGAACAGCTTTGGGAAAATGGCATCTTCGGCATGAACGTGCTGTGGTTCATGCGCCGTCCCGGACAGGACCAGGAATCGCCACCCTTCATTGCACCCGCTCGCTGGCCCCGCGATGCGGTGTCCATGATCACCACCCATGATCTGCCCACCGTGTCCGGCTGGTGGCATGGCACGGACATCGCGCAACGGTCCGAAGCCCGATTGCTGGCGCCGGACGAGGACGCAGAATCGCTCAGGGCGATACGCCAAAACGATAAGGCCGCCCTCTGGCGCGGCATGGGCGCCCCAGGCGCCCCCCCCGGCGAGGCCCCCATTCCCGCCATTCTCCGCTTCGTCAGCCGTACTCCGTCCCCTTTGTTCCTGACATCGCTCGAAGATCTTGCCGGCCTGTCCGAAGCACCCAACGTACCGGGCACCACGGACGAGTTTCCCAACTGGCGCCGGCGCCTGCCCGTGGACGCCGTCGCCGCTTGCGACAGTCCGCAGTGGCGTCCGCGGCTGGAGGCCATGCGGCAAAGAACGGCGCCCCGCCAAGGACGGATGCGTCCATGATCCCCCGCGCCACGCTACGGCTTCAACTGCGCGCGGCGTTCGACTTCGACGCCGCACGGGACATCCTGCCTTACTGCGCAAAGCTGGGGATCAGTCATCTTTACCTGTCGCCGGTGACGCAGGCCAGACCCGGATCGCCGCACGGCTACGATGTCATCGACCCCACCAGGGTCAACGATGAACTGGGCGGACAGGCAGCCCTGCAACGCCTGGCACGGCGGGCGTCCGAACTGGACATCGGTCTCATTGCCGACATCGTACCCAACCACATGGCCGCCGACCCGCGCAATCCGTGGTGGCATGATGTCCTGAAACGCGGCCGGCAGAGCCCGCACGCGAGCACGTTCGACGTCAACTGGGAAACGGGCGATGGCCGCGTGCTGCTGCCGATCCTGGTACGGCCTTACGGCGAGGCGCTGCGGGCCGGCGAGATCCGGCTTGCCCTTGAGGATCACGTGATCACCGTGCGCGCGGGAGGACAATCGCTGCCGGTTTCGTCGTCGGGCCCGCTGCGCCCGCAGGACTTCGACCCGGACGAGGAAGCCGGCCGGGCTCGTCTGCACGCCTTGCTGGAGCAACAGCACTATCGGCTCGCCTGGTGGCGCTCGGCCACCGATCAGTTGAACTGGCGGCGGTTTTTCGAGGTCAGCGAACTGGTCGGCGTGCGCGTCGAAGACCCGACTGTCTTCGACGGGACCCATGCGCTGATGCTGCACCTTTACGGCCAAGGCGTTTTCGACGGATTCCGCATCGACCACGTGGACGGGCTGGCCGCACCCGGCGAATATCTGCGGCGGTTGCGCACAGCGCTGAAACGGACTGATCCTCGGCGCGAGCCCTATCTGGTGGTGGAAAAGATTCTGGGTCCCGACGAGCACCTGGATCCGCGCTGGCCCATCGAAGGCGCGACGGGATACGACTTCATGGACGACGCCTGCGCCGTGCTCCACGCCCCGTGGGCAAGGACGCCGCTCAAGCGCCTCTGGCAAGGTCTGGGCGGCGCAAGCACCCCGGTGCCCGAGCAGATCCGCGCCACGCGCACGGAAATCCTGAAGCAGCATCTCGTCGCCGAACACGATGCCCTGCTGGCCGCATGGTGCCAGCGGGCCACCCAGGACCCGGAAGCGCGCGACCGGGGCCTACAGGCGCTGGGCCGCGTCATGGACGGCTGGCTGGCGGGGTTTCCGACCTACCGCAGCTATGCGGAGGACGGTGGGCCATCCGCCGCCGACCGGGCAGCGTGGGAACAGGCCACGCGGGCCGCACGGCTGGCGATCGGCCCCGACGACGAGCCGCTGCTGGGCCGATGGAGGGCGGAACTGGAACATCCGGCGGCCGGCACCCCGAGTCTCCTGCGGCGCGTACAGCAAATAACCCCGCCTCTGGCCGCAAAATCGGTGGAGGACACCTTCTTTTATCGATACGGAATGCTGCTCTCGCGTAACGAAGTGGGCTCTTCCCCCATCCGCTTTTGCCTGGAGACGGAAAAATTTCACCGCCGCAATCACTGGCGGGCCCTCCACCAGCCGCACGGCATGCTCTGCACCGCCACCCACGACCACAAGCGTGGTGAAGATGCCCGGGCACGCCTGGCGGTCTTGACGGAAATGCCCGGGCTGTGGGGACAATGGGCGCACGAGTGGCTGCGCCTCCTGCCGGAAAACGCCTGCACGAACACCGACCGCTACATGCTGCTGCAGACGCTGATCGGCGCGTGGCCACCGACATGGGGTCCCGATGTCCGCGCGATCGCGCCCGATTCGATCCGCGAATGGCTCGGGCGTGTCGCCCAATGGCAAACCAAGGCGTTGCGCGAGGCCAAGCTCCGGACATCCTGGACCGACCCGGACGAAGATTACGAGGCCGCCGCCGCGGCCTGTCTGGCCGCCATCGACCCCGGCGCC
Source organism: Castellaniella sp. (assembly GCA_035572875.1). GTDB lineage: Bacteria > Pseudomonadota > Gammaproteobacteria > Burkholderiales > Burkholderiaceae_B > Castellaniella. Next base: position 13,432 of record DATNAI010000266.1, read on the forward strand.
GTCGATGCGCGGCCTCTGGCGGAGCTCGCCCGGTTCGCCGCCTTCCTGGTTGCGCCCGGCCAGATCAACAGCGTGGCACAAACGCTGTTGCGCAACACATCA
>DATNAI010000267.1:0-2125 GCA_035572875.1 Castellaniella sp.
GCGAGCTCCTGGACCGTGTGCTGATTTTCGGTGAGGCACACTTGCGTGCCGTCCTGACCGGTTACCAGGCGCACTACAACATGGCGCGGCCGCATCAGGGCATCGCCCAGCGTGTCCCCGCCGACGAACGCGACGCTCACCCCGCGACCGTAACCAACGTCGACACACGGCAGATCCGCCGAAAACCGTCCTCAACGGCCTGATCAACGAATATGTGCACGCCGCCTGATGATCGGAAGGCCTGCAGGTCAGCTGCTGAATCCTATTTTCGAGCGGGACAGGTCCACTCCGCGCCCATATCCTTATGCCAGGGCGGCCTGCACTCCACGATCGTCAGATGCCCGGGCCCGGCATCGCATTCCACCCGGACCTGATTGCGGAGATGCTCGGGGACGCGCTGGCGGCACCAGCGGCGCACGCGCTCCACGTCCAGTTCCGGCAACCGTGACCCGGCCACCTCGAAGTCCTTTCTTCAGGATGGCGCTACAACTGGCCGGTTCTGCCTGCGCCGGGCGCCTGATTAGCTGGCCCGCAGGTATTCACCGATGGCGCGCCGGATGACTTCCGAAACGCTGACGCGCTCTTGGGCGGCACGCACAAGCAGGGCGCGCTTGAGCTCGGGGTCCAGCCGCACCGACTCGACCGAAGCCGCCGCCGATCCCAGCGGGGGCCGCCCGCCCCGTCGGCGGCGCAGCAGCGTGTCCACGTCATAGCCCTGCTCAGCCTCGTTGGCCATGGCCTCGACGTCGGCGTCGGTGATCGGCGTTCCGTCCTTATGGTGTCCGTGGTTCATGCCTGTTCTCGCCTGCCCTTCGGAAGCAGCCACCGGTATGCGGCCCGCATCGGCATGGCGTGAATGACCGCCGGGCCGGCGGGGCGGTCCATCACCACCAGCCCGGGCAGGTTCCCGGCCCGGTCGGGTCCGAGCACCAGCCAGCGCACCGGGTCGTCGCCTACCTCCTCGACGGCGACAGCGTTGTCGATGGCGTGGCGGATATCTTCGCCCGGGATGCCGTGGCGCATGGCCGAGCGGAGAACCTCCACCACAGAATCGTACTACGAAACGGCCTTGGGCGGCCGCCCAAAGCTGGTCAGCGATCGATGGTTCTGCCCGACGGTTTCGGTATGCCTGCCAAGAAGCGCCCTGCGCCCAGAACGCAGCCACAGCCCGCCGGATCCTGATCGGCGGGCTGGCCCAGGACGCCGGCATCTTCGCGGTTGCGAGCGAGCTTGCGCCCTTGCACCCTCGCAACGACACCTTCCCAGGCGAGGTATTCCTCCACTTGGGCGCAGACGCCCTGGACCAGTGCGGGGCCAGCCGCGCCGATCCTGTGGCCCTGGAGGGGATAGCGGATCGGTTCCTGCCCGAGCGCACGTTCCGCGGCCGAGACAAGCGCAAACTCCGGTTCGCTGTCCTGGCGGTGGCGGCGCTGCACGGAGGAGCCGAGCCGGACCTGCCCGGCGAGGTCGTCTGGTGGCAGACCGACGATTTCTGGCAGTACGCCTTGTTCGCAGCGATTGCCTATGTCCGCGCCGCCGCCGACCGGGCGGGTGTGCCCGTGCGCCAGGTATGCCAGGAGCTATCCCAGCGTGCATAGCGCCGCGATCCGTCAGCCTGCCCTGTTACTGAACGTTAGCGGCGCTAACGAGATTGGGGAGCCAAACGGGGAGCCGACGCCGGCAGACCTCAGGCCACGCCAGGCGACAACGAGCCGTGGTTTCCCCAGCTAGATTGCCCATCAGGCCACATCCAGCCAAATGCAGCAACGCTGCGGATGCGCCTGAAAAAGCGGAAGGTCGGCGGTTCGACCCCGCCCCTGACCACCAGTTTTGCAGTGTAATCAGATCATTTAGGCGGCTGCGGGGAGCCAAAGTGGCGGGCGATCGGCCTGCGCGGTGATCGGCCGCGCCTAATGCCAACGGAAAGGCCGGCTCCGGCGGCCTCAGACCGCACGATGACCTCCTGGCCGGGTTCCCGTTCCTCGGGCCGCCGAATCTCTAACCCGAAGTTACGCGGCTTGGGATGCGTGAACCCCCAGCGGAGCTGGGGGTTCACCGACACCCGCGTCCATGCGGCGGGCAAATCGCGCACACCAGATCAGGGGGGCGGAGCCTAAGCGCCCGA
>DATNAI010000268.1:0-4829 GCA_035572875.1 Castellaniella sp.
GTGATCCTGCTGGACAGCATCACGCGCCTGGCACGCGCCTACAACACGGTGGTGCCGGCCTCGGGAAAGGTACTCACCGGTGGCGTGGACGCCAACGCGCTGCAGCGGCCGAAACGATTCTTCGGGGCGGCGCGCAACCTCGAGGAAGGCGGCTCGCTCACGATCATCGGCACGGCCCTGATCGAAACCGGCAGCCGCATGGACGAAGTGATTTATGAGGAATTCAAGGGCACCGGCAATTCCGAAGTGCACCTGGAACGGCGATTGGCCGAGAAACGCATTTATCCGGCCATCAACCTGAACAAATCCGGCACGCGTCGCGAGGAGCTCCTGATCAAGCCTGAGCTTTTACAAAAAGTCTGGGTGCTGCGCAAATTCATCCACGATATGGATGAAGTCGAGGCCATGGAATTCATCCTGGACAAAATCCGGGCCACCAAGAACAACGCCGAATTCTTTGACATGATGAAAAAATAAGCGAGCACTTTTGATGAGTCTATCTTCCGTCGATCAATTCCTGTCCCAAGTCAAGGCACGGGACCCGCACCAGCCCGAATTCATGCAGGCCGTCAGCGAAGTCATGCACAGCCTGTGGCCGTTCATCCAGAAAAATCCGCGCTACGCCAGCCAGGCCTTGCTCGAACGCCTGGTGGAACCGGAACGCGCCATCCAGTTTCGCGTCGCCTGGGCGGATGATGCCGGCCAAATCCGCGTCAACCGCGGCTTTCGCGTGCAGTACAACTCCTCCATCGGCCCCTACAAAGGCGGCATGCGCTTTCACCCGTCGGTGAACCTGTCGATCCTGAAGTTCCTCGGCTTCGAGCAGACCTTCAAGAACGCGCTGACGACCCTGCCCATGGGCGGGGCCAAGGGCGGTTCGGACTTCGACCCCAAGGGGAAGTCGGACGCCGAGGTGATGCGTTTCTGCCAGGCGCTGATGCTGGAACTGCACCGCCACCTGGGCCCGGACACCGACGTCCCGGCAGGCGACATTGGCGTGGGCGGCCGCGAGGTTGGCTTCATGGCCGGCATGATGAAAAAGCTTTCGAACCAGAACGGCTGCGTCTTCACGGGCAAGGGTATCGCCTTCGGCGGCAGCCTGATCCGCCCTGAGGCCACGGGTTACGGCCTGGTGTATTTTGCGGAAGAGATGCTCAAGCAGGCCAACCAGTCGCTTGAGGGCTATACGGTGGCCGTGTCGGGTTCGGGCAACGTGGCGCAGTACACCATCGAAAAGTGCATCCAGTTGGGCGCCAAGGTCATCACGGTTTCGGACTCGCACGGTTGCGTGATCGATCCCGAGGGGTTCACGCCCGAGAAGCTGGCCGTGCTGATGTTCATCAAGAACCAGCAGCGCGGGACGGTCCAGGATTACGCCAAGCAACTGAACCTGACCTATGAAGACGGCAAGCGGCCGTGGCACGTCCCGGTGGACGTGGCTCTGCCCTGCGCCACGCAGAACGAGCTGGAAATCGGCGACGCAAAGACGCTGATCGCCAATGGCGTGCGATGCGTGGCCGAAGGCGCCAACATGCCTTCCACCATCGAAGCGGCCAGCGCCTTCATCGAGGCCGGCGTGCTGTACGCGCCGGGCAAGGCCAGCAACGCCGGCGGCGTGGCCGTCTCGGGCCTGGAAATGGCCCAGGACTCGCAGCGCATCTCCTGGACGCGCGAGCAGGTGGACGAGAAGCTGCACGACATCATGCGCGACATCCACGAAAACTGCGTGAGCCATGGCGCGCAAGGCCGCAAGATCAACTACCTGAACGGCGCCAACATCGCCGGCTTCGTGAAAGTCGCAGATGCCATGCTGGCGCAGGGCGTGTATTGAGCGGTCTTCCCGCTTGGGCAGGCTGCCCAGCCACTAAGCATGCATCTGCATGAACTCACCCCAAAGGTTGGACACCCATCCAACCTTTGGGGTGTTTTTCATGACGTTCACCCGAAAGAGCCTGCGGACACTCAGCGTACGTCCGGGACGGGCGAGGCGGCGGCCACCGGGACGTCCCGAACCTTGGGGTCATCCCACGTTCCGGTGATGCGATAGTGGGACGTCATCGCCTTGGCCAGCGGCGTCTTCAGTAGCCACTGCGTGATGAAGGCGCCCAACCCGACGATGGGATTGATCGCAATGCCGGCGGCAATCGCCGCGCCGCTCACATCCAGGTTCGGGACCACCACCGCCTGCATGTTCAGGGTCTCGTCCACGATGTTGGTGCTGCCTTCGAGCAGGATGGTGCCCACCGATCCGATCAGCTTGTAATCGTGCACCTGGGCCACCGCGCGATCCAGGCTGACCGAGCCCCGCAATTGGTCAAACGGCACGCCCTCGTGCAAAAGCCCGGCCAGCCCCCGATCGATCTTGGTCAGACGGGCGATGGACTGCAGCGACAGGAATTCCAGCAATTTTGCCGTGTGCGAGCCGAGCTTGGGGAAACGCCCCTTGTCCAGCGACACCTTGAGGTCGCCGCGCAGCTTGGCCTTGTCGTGGGACCATGGCAGATCGCGCCACTCGAAGCTGCCCTTCAGATCGCCGGAGCCGCCGACCATCACCCCCTTCCAGCCGGCGTGGTCCATCCACGCCCCCAGGTCTTCGGTCTTGATCGACGCGTTCAGGCTCAACCCGCGATCGGCTCCGCGCAGGCGCCACGTTCCGCTGCCGGCCAGGCGGGTGCGGTCGTCTCCCATCCGCAGGTGGCTCATGTGCCACACATGGCGCACGCCATCCCGCTCGCCGTCCAGCGACAAAGCGCCCATCGGGCGGCCGTACAGCCGGAAGTCGTCCGCCTGCAGCACGATTCCCGGGATTTCCAGATCGTCGTCGAAGGCGGCATCTTCGTCGACCTTCGCATCTGGCAACAGCGCGTTGTTGTCTCTGGAATCATCGCCCAGGCTCAGGCGCGCAAAGCGTGCCGACATTTTCCCCTGCACGCGGCCGTTCTGTTCCTGCCACTTGAGCGTCCCAGTGGTCTGGGCCGAACGGACGTTCATCGACCAGCGCTCATCGGCGGACTTGACGACGCGCACCACGGCGTGATCGAGGCGCGTCCCCAGCAGCCGCAGCTGATCGGCCTGCGCCGAGAGCAGGGCCAGATCGGGCCACAACGGGCGTCCGGCCGCGTGGGCCGAACGTGTCCGGCCGCGCCGCACAATGGAGAACTCGTCCAGGATCCGGTTCCAGAGGTCCAGATCGAACAGCGGATAGGCGATCTCCACCTGAAGGCCAGGCGCCAGGGTCGCCGCCTGGCCGATGCCCACCGCCGCCTGCTGAAAATAGGGACCTTTGCTCACGCTGCGCCGGTGGCTCAGGTCCACGCGCAGGCTGTCACCATAGCGGATCTCCAGCCTGTCGTCGGCGGGATCGGCGTCCGACCACTGCAAGCTCAGTGTGCGCGCCTCGCCCTGCGGCTTGGACAGCGGTGCCGGGAAATCCAGCGCCAGCGCCGACGTGTCCGACTCCAGATTCAGCAGGTAACCCCGTTTCTGGCGCGCCAGCCGGGCCTGATAAGCCAACCCGCCCGTGATCCGTTTCATCCCCGGGACATCCACGAAACGGCCGATCGCCGCAGCGCTCATCAGTCCGCGAAACGTCAACCCGGGATCCGCGGGGCGGCCCAGGTCGCCGAGCACCTGGACGGCGCCGCCCAGGAAGCGTCCCTTCAACGGCTGGACGATACGCACGCCCGTCTCGGTGAAGTGAATCTGGCCCTCCAGATCCTGGAATGCGGGCGCCTGCGGCAAGAACTGCAGGCTGGTCTGATGGACGTCCACGCGCCCCTGGACCTGCGTGTCATGGCTGTGCAGCAGCGGGACGGTGATCGCCAGAGGCACCTGCCAGTCGCCCGTCACTTTCGCCTCGTCGAAGAGGCCATTGAGCATCGTCCCCAGTGGCGAACGCTGGATCAGCGCCAGGTAAGCCGCCGCAGGCGCCGTCGTCTGTCCCGAAACCGACAGCACCGGTTCGTGTTCCATATCCGGAATGCGCGCCTGCAACGTGTGCATGGCAATGGACTGCTCGTCCGAAGATGCCATGCTGGCCTGGTCCGCTTGCAGGCTCAGGTCCATGCGATGCAGATCGACCCGGCCGGCCGGTACCTGCAGCAATGGCCAGGACTGCTTCAGCGAACTGTCCGGCACGAAGTCGATGCGCGCCCCGCGAAAGCCGCCGGTGATCCTGAAATCCCCCGCCTGGGGCTGCTCGCCGAACGGAAATTGCGCCAGATCGCCCTTGAGCAGCCACCGACCATCGACCACCTCGCCCGACTGCAGACCGGTTGCCAGCCACTCTCTGGTGTCCGCGTCCACCACGAGTGGCAGATAGCGGTGGATCGCGCCCAGCCGCGCTCGCGTGATCGTGCCGCTGAGGTCCGCCACGCCGGGACCTTCATTGCCCTGCCACGTTCCCTGGAACCGCAGGTCGGCGTCGGCATTCTCCCAGCGGGCGTGATCGAGCTGCAACTGCCAATGGGCCGCGTGCCGCAGCCGGCCGCTCGCCGACAGGGTGCCGAGATTGAGCACCGAAGCGAACCATTGAGGCTGAAAGAGCTGGGTGCCCTGGGCGCGCGCCTGGAAGGCGAGCCCGTCCGCCTGACCGGATGTCGCGCCTCCGGATGGTGTGCCTTCGGACGCCGCAACGCCGCGCGCCGACTCGACCGGCGGTCCCGCACCGGGTGACTGACCGGCCGCTGCCAGCCCCGACCGGGCCTGTCCCGCCATGGACTGCCACTGTGTCCAGCTTCCCTGAACCCAGGCCGCCGCCTCGGGGACGCGCACATTGGCGTTGTGCGCCCCCGCCCAATCCAGCGATCGGATGCGCGCCTGCACCGTGA
>DATNAI010000269.1:0-14403 GCA_035572875.1 Castellaniella sp.
GGCGCAGTTTCCCAAGCGCGGCCTGGTGGCACTGGCCTGGGGCGAGCAGGGCTTCCGCCATCTGACCAACAATGTCCGGCCCGTGAAGACTCCGGCGGACATCAAGGGGCTGAAGATCCGTACGACGGAAAACCCGATTCACATCGCAGCTTTCCGCCAATTGGGCGTGCTGGCCACTCCGATGGCCTGGCCCGAGGTCGCGACGGCCCTGCAGCAGGGCACCATCGACGGTCAGGAAAATCCCCTTTCGGTGCTGGTGTCGGTGAAGATCTGGCAACTGCAGAAATATCTCTCGCTCACGGCCCACGTCTACGGGCCAGCGCTCATCATGATTTCGCCCTCGGTGTATGACGGGCTGTCGGATGCGGACAAGACGAAGTTCAAGGATGCGGCGCACGCCGCAGTGGTCGCCATGCGCGCCTACGTCGACCATGTGGAAAAGGATGGCGTCGAAACCCTGAAGAAAAACGGCATGCAGGTCAACACGGTGGATCACGCCGCCTTCGTGAAGGCGGTGGAGCCCATCTATCCGCAGTACTACAAGCAATTCGGCAAGGACCTGGTCGAGTCCATCCGCAATACGCAGTGATCTGCCGCGCAGCGAGGCTATGCATATCCTGGGCTTGATTGATCGCGGGCTGTTCCGAACGGTGTCCTGGGTGGCCCAGGCGCTGCTCTGGTCGGCGGTGGCCGCCGGCTTCTATCAGGTGCTGGCGCGTTTCGTTCTGGAATCCCCATCGGCATGGTCCGAGGCCTGGACGCGCGCCTCCATGATCTGGTCCGTGATGCTGGGCGTGGCCCTGGCGTTTCGCCAGGGCGCCATGCTGGGGGTGGATCTCCTGCACAACCTGCTGGAACCGCACAAGGCGCGGCTTCTGGAGCACCTGGTCCTGCTGATCGTGGCCGGGTTTCTCGTTTTCCTGGCCTGGGTGGGCGTGGACATGACGTGGCGGGTGCGGTTCCAGACCATGCCCAGCCTGTCCGTGTCGATTTCCTGGGTCTATGTGTCGATTCCCGTAGGCGCCGTTCTGTCGCTTGTCGGGGCGCTCGCCTGTTGGGCGGGTCCGCGCCGCCCCCACATCGAAACCACCTGATCCGGAGCGTGGAGCATGTCGCAGTTGATGGTCCTCTCCATGCTGCTGTTTTTCGGCCTCACCGTGCCGGTGGCGGTTTCGATCGGGCTCGCGTCCATGGTGGCGGTGGGCGCCGATGGCCACATGACGTGGCTGGTGATCGCGCAGCAGCTCTACGCCGCGATGGACAAATACCCGCTGGTGGCCGTGCCGTTCTTCATTCTGGCCGGCAACTTGATGGAGGCGGGCGGCATTTCCGAGCGGATGGTGGAATTTGCCAAGAGTGTGGTCGGCGGCGTCCAGGGCGGGCTCGCCTGCAGTTGTGTACTCACTTGCATGATCTTTGCGGCGGTGGCGGGCTCCAGCGTGGCCACGACCTTCGCCGTGGGGTCCATCCTGATTCCCGCGATGGTGAAGCATGGCTATCCGCCGCCGTTTGCGGCGTCGCTGCAGGCGTCGGCCGCGGAACTGGGCGTCATCATTCCCCCCTCCATTCCGATGATCCTCTTTGCGGTTTCCACGGACACGTCCGTGGGAGAGGTATTCATCTCGGGGATCGGCCCAGGGATCCTGATCGCGGTCGCCATGATGCTGTACGTGTGGCTCTACGCGCGCAGTCACGGTTACGGCACTCGCGACGGCGACAATCGCCTGCCGGTCTGGGCCGCCTTCAAAAAGGCGTGGTGGGCGCTCCTCATGCCCGTCATCATCCTGGGCGGCATCTACGGCGGCATCTTCACCCCCACCGAAGCTTCGGCGGTGGCGGTGGTGTATGCGCTGTTCGTCGGCACATTCATCTACCGCCGGCTGGATGCCAGGACATTGAGCCGCACGTTCCACCGCTCGGTGGTGTCCACGGCCATCATCATGTTCATCATCGCCAACGCGGGCGTATTCGGCTTTCTGCTGAATCGTGCAGGTGTGCCCATGGCACTGGGCGAGTGGCTCAGCCATCTCTTTCACAGCAGCTTCACGTTCCTGATAGGCGTGAACGTGGCCTTGTTCATCATCGGCATGTTCATCGAGACGTCGGCCTCCATCGTGGTGCTGGCCCCGCTGCTGCTGCCGGTCGCCACGCAGTTTGGCGTCGATCCCGCGCATTTCGGCGTCATCATGGTGGTGAACCTGGCCTTGGGCATGGTGACGCCGCCCTTTGGCGTGAATCTGTTTGCCGCCTGCACGGTGGCCAATGTGCCGATCGAGAGGCTGATCCGGCCGTTGCTGCCTTTCGTGGGCGTAGTGCTGTGCTGCCTGATGGCGATCACGTATTGGCCGGATCTGTCGCTCTATTTGCGCGATGTGGTGTATCGCTGAGCGGTCTTTAGCGCGGTGCTGATCAGCTTGGCCGGGGCAATCTGTCAGGGTTTCGGCTCGTGGTGGCCGCCGAAGGCGTGGCGCATGGCCGACAGCATCTGGTTGGCGAACAGGTCCTGGCCGCGGGACGCGAAACGGGAGAACAGCGCCGAGCTCAACACTGGCGTGGGGACACCTTGTTCCAGGGCCGCCTGCGCGGCCCAGCGGCCTTCACCGGAGTCGGAAACCGCTCCCTGGTAGTGCTTCAGGTCCGGGTCCTGCCGCAGCTCGTCGGCCGTCAGGTCCAGCAACCATGAGCCGATCACGCTGCCCCGCCGCCAGAGCTCCGCGATGTCCGCCAGGGGGAACTCGTACTGGTGGTGCTCAGGGTGCTCGAGGGGCGTGGTTTCGGCATCGGTCCGATGGTCCTGGCGTCCCACGTTTGCGTGCCGCAGAATGTTGAAGCCTTCGGCATATGCGGCCATCAGCCCGTATTCGATGCCGTTGTGGATCATCTTCACGAAGTGACCGGCGCCGCTTTCGCCGCAATACAAAAAGCCTTGTTCGGCGGGCGTCGGCGGCCCCTGGCGCCGTGAGGAGCGGGGGGCAGCCTCGAAGCCTGGGCTCAGCGCGGCGAGGATCGGTTCCAGGGAACGGCAGGCCTCCGCCGGTCCTCCAACCATCAGGCAGTAGCCGCGCTCTCGGCCCCACACACCGCCGCTGACGCCGACATCCACATAATGGATGCCGCGGTCCGCCGCGATTCGCGCGCGTCGGATGTCCTCGGTGTAATGCGAATTTCCGCCGTCGATCAGCGTGTCGCCCGCCTCCAGCAGGGGGAGGGTCCGTGCCAGGACCGAATCGACCACCCCGCTGGGCACCATCATCCAGACGGATCGCGGCCTGGGGAGGTCACCGACCAGGCCCGCGATGTCGTCCGCTGTGGCAATGCCCTGCGCGGCACTGCGTTCCCGGGCGGCTGCATCCGAGTCATGGCCGATGCAGGCAATGCCTGCAGCCTGCAGGCGCAGAATCATGTTGCAACCCATGCGTCCCAGGCCGATCAGGCCGAGCGTTCGGGTGAAGCGGTGGTCGCTCATGGGCAGTCAGCTCCTTCCTAGTGTCCCGTTCGGTTGGTTTGTGTCGTTAAATTCGGATGCATGCGCCATCCAGACAAGGCGCGAACCGCAGTGATAGCAAGGGCTATCACGAGGATTTGCAACGCAGTATGGGTGGTGTGGGCGCCGAATTTAAACATCAGGATTAACCGAACGGGACACTAGAATGCCGCGCCGTCGTCATCGGCAGCGGGGGTGTCCGGCTTGCCGGGTTTGGAGGATGCTTTGCCGGCGGTCTTGCGGGAAGGCTTTGTCCCGGCCGCCCCCCCGTTCGTACCGGTGGCCGTCCTGGCGCGCGTGCTCCGGGTGGCGGCCTTCGACGTCGCCTTGGGCTTCTTTGCGGGGGTGTCGGTCGCTTTCGCGGCCGGGGCCCGGACGCTGGCCGGCTTTGAGCCGCCTCCTTTGGCGGCGGTGCCTGCCCTGGGCGCCCGCGCTTCGAACTCGAACCCGATCTTTCCGTCCTTCTGCCGCACCAGATATGCCTTGAACTTGCGGTTCGTGCGGCTGGAGACGAATCCCTGGAACAGGTCGGTCTTGCCGGTCTCCAGCAGCTTGGCCATTTGTGCGGCGGGAATCTCCTGTTGCAGGATCACCTTGCCGCTGCGGAACGTGCAGGACTTTTCGGGGCCGACGGAGTGTTCGCAGACATAGTTCATGCCGTGTTCGAATACCCGCCCGCCGCATCTGGGGCACTGTCCCAGCGGGGTCTGGCCCGAGAAGTCCACGGCTTCGCTGTCTTCATCGTCTTTCTGGCCGAAGTCGAATTCCAGTTTGAATTCGTCGGTGATGCGCAGCAGAGCCGCAAACGGGCGTCCCATTTTGCTGATGAAACCCGTCAGCGGCCCGAGTTCGCGCCGCTTCAGCAGTTCTTCGACTTCGGAAATTTCGAACGTGCGCCCGCCCGGATGCTTGCCGATGGAGAAATCGCAGTTCGTGCAGGCGTAGCGGCGGTAGTTCTCTTTCACGACCCCGCCGCATTTGGGACATGGTGTCTGCAGGGTAGCGTAGTCCCCGGGTACCGTGTCGCGTTCATATTCCTTGGTGCGCTTGACGATGACCTGGGTCATCTGCGCGATCTCCCGCATGAAGGACTCGCGGTCCAGCTTGCGTTGCTCGATGAGCTTCAACTGGTGTTCCCACTCCCCTGTCAGTTCGGGGGAGGTGAGTTCGTTGACGCCCAGGCCCGAGAGCAGCGTCATGAGCTGGCGCGCTTTCGCGCTGGGAATCAGGTCGCGCCCTTCGCGGCGCAGGTAGCCTTCGTTCAGGAGCCCCTCGATAATGGCAGCCCGGGTGGCCGGCGTACCGAGTCCGCGCTCCGACATGGCCTCGCGCAGCGCCTCGTCATCCACGAGTTTGCCCGCCCCTTCCATGGCCGAGAGCAGCGTGGCCTCGGTGAACCGCGCGGGCGGCTTGGTCGCCAGGCCCCGTGCCTCGATGTCTTCGGTGCGCACGCGTTCGCTCTCCGCGACCGGAACCAGCGAGGCATCCTGGTCCTGGGATTCGCGGCCGTAGATGGCCAGCCAGCCCGGCGATACCAGGACCTTGCCCTCGGTCTTGAAGGCATGGCCCGAGACCTGCGTGATGCGGGTGGTGACGTGGAACTCGGCGGCGGGGAAGAACACCGCCAGGAAGCGCCGCGCCACCAGTTCGTAGATCTTGAATTCGGCGTCGGACAGTTCGCGCGGCACCTGCAGCGTGGGGATGATGGCAAAGTGGTCGGAAATCTTCGTGTCGTCGAAGATCCGCCGGTTGGGCTTGACCCAGCTCTGCTTCACGACCTGGGCGGCGAACGGCTGCACCGTACGGGCAGCCCCCGATTCGCTGTCGGCCAGCACCCGCATGGTCTGTTTTACCGTGTCGACATAGTCTTGGGGCAGGTAGCGCGAGTCCGTCCGTGGGTAGGTGAACGCCTTGTGGCGCTCATACAGCGTCTGGGCCAGCGACAGCGTGGTCTTGGCCGAAAAGCCGAAGCGCGAGTTGGCCTCGCGCTGCAGCGTGGTCAGATCGAAAAGCGCGGGCGACACCTGCGTGCTGGGTCTGGATTCCTCGGTCACGGTACCCGGCTTTTCGCGGCAGGCCGTGACGATGCTTTGAGCGGCGGCTTCCGACCAGAGACGCGAGTCGCGCGAGTCGGCGTCCTGATCGTTCTTTTTGAAATTCGGGTCGAACCAGCGGCCCTCGTAGAGACCGGCTGCGGCCACGAAGGTCGCGTGAACCTCCCAGTAGTCGCGCGAGACGAATCCGCGGATGCGGTCTTCCCGTTCCATGACGATGGCCAGGGTGGGGGTCTGTACGCGGCCCACCGGGGTCTTGAAGAAGCCCCCGTCTTTGCTGTTGAAGGCTGTCATGGCCCGCGTGCCGTTGATGCCCACCAGCCAGTCGGCCTCGGCGCGAGACCGCGCGGCCGCCTCCAGCGGCTTCATGGTGGCGTCGTCGCGCAGGTTCTGGAACGCTTCCCGGATGGAGGCTTGGGTCATCGACCGCAGCCAGAGGCGCTGGACCGGCTTTTTGATCCCCGCATACTGAATGATGTAGCGGAAGATGAGTTCGCCTTCGCGCCCTGCGTCGCAGGCGTTGATGACGGCGCTCACGTCCTTGCGCTTGAGCAGCTTGACCAGCATCTTCAGCCGCTCGCCCGATCGCTTGTCGGTGGGGCCCAACTCGAATTGCGGCGGAATCACGGGGAGATGAGCGAAACTCCATTTGCCGCGCACCGGGTCATTGGGCGCCACCAGACTGAGCAGATGCCCCACGCTGGAGGACAGCACGTACTGGTCGCTCTCGAAGTAGTCCCCCTCGCGGGTGAACCCCCCCAAGGCTCGGGAAATATCCAGTGCAACCGACGGCTTTTCAGCAATGATCAGAGTTTTAGTCATGAAGTTCCAGTAGCGAGCGGATGTGCCGCCGCATAGCGCGGATCATACGACGAATATATCAAACAGGTATGGCATCCATGCCCGGGCGGGCCGTCCGCAACCCGTGCGCCAGAGGGGTGGTTCAAGGGAAACGCCGCGCCCAGCGCGCGGTTGCCTCGTCCAGGAAAGCGTCCACGCCCCCAGCCGGAAAGGGTGTGAAGCCCAGCGCTGCCCAGGCTTGCAGCAGCGGCTTGAGCGGGTCCCGCGCGTCCAGCGCCGGCGCGTGGTTCTGCTTCGACAGCTTGTGTCCTCCGGCATCCAGAACCAGCGGAACGTGCATCGTGCGTGGCGCCGGCACGGCCAAGGCTCGCGCAAGCTGCCGCTGGCGGCCCGTGGAGTCCAGCAGGTCGATGCCGCGGACCACGTCCGTGATGCCCTGGGCCGCATCGTCCACCACAACCACGAGCTGATAGGCCCAGAGACCGTCGGCGCGCCGGATGATGAAATCGCCCACGTCCCGCGCCACGTCCTGGTATTGCTGCCCGAGCCAGCGGTCCTGGAAGGACTCCCGGCCTGGCTCGACGCGGAAGCGCCACGATGGCCGTGGGACGGTATGGGACCCGCCTGGAGTCTGGCCGCCCGTCGGCTCTGGCCGGCAAGCGCCCCGGTGGGGCCCGGACAGCCGCTGGCGCCGGCTGCAGGTGCAGGAGTAGGTGCGCCCAGCCGCCTGGAGGCGCGCGAAGGCGGCCTCATACAAGGGGTGGCGGGCGGATTGCCACACCGGTGGCCGGTCCCAGCGCATCCCGAGCGCCGCGAGCTGCGCCATGATGGTCTGGTCCGCGCCCGCGACGGTGCGCGGCGTGTCGATATCCTCGATGCGCAGCAGCCACGCGCCGCGATGGGCGCGGGCGTCCAGGAAGCTCGCCAGGGCCGCTACCAGGGAGCCCGCATGCAACGGGCCGCTGGGACTGGGTGCAAAGCGTCCGACGTAGTCGCCCTTGGGACGCGCCGCCTCAATGGACATGGCAAAAGACGCAAGGCCGGGCTGTCGCCGGTCAATGCGCCAGGCGCGGGTCGTCGTCGGCCAGGAGTTCTTCGAAGATCAGGTGATCGACCTCGGCTTCCTGGCTCCAGAGCACCATGAGGGCCAGGACCTTGATCTCGGTCAGGCTGAGCGGCGCCTGATGGGCTGCCTGGGCGCAGCCGATCAGAATTTCGCGCAGGGCCGGCGGCAGGACCCCGGAGTTTTCCAGGAACACGATGAAGCCGATGGCTTCGGTCCCCAGCGCGCGGTATTCCTGCTCGGTGTAGATCCGCGGCGCGCGCGACTCCGTGTGCCGGTCCAGGGGAGCCAGGACCAGGCATTGCTCCGTCGTATTGGCCAGTTCCCGCAGCCAACTGAGCGCGTCGTCGATGTCTTCGTGCTCGAATCCGGCCGCGGCCAGCTTGCTGGCCAGGATCTCGGCGCGCGGACAGGCTTCAGGCGTGTAGTAATTTTCGAACAGATAGACCAGGATATCGTACATGGCGTCGCATCCAGAATTGCGCCTACAGTGTACTTGATCCGCCCAACCGGAAGGGGATGCATCCACAGGGCAAAACCCACCGGCTGGACGTCAGGGGCGCAGGCGCGATTTGCCCCACATGTTTTCGATGCCATTCACGCAGGCAATCAGTTCCTTGGCGACCTGTTTCTGTCTCGCCTGTGCCATCCGGTGTTGAATGGATGCCACGAAGATGGCGGCGACGGGGGCCTGTGTGGCGTCATGGATCGTGCGTCCGATCGCTGTTACATCGAATGCGGCGCTTCCTTCATCGATGGCGATGTCTCCGCGCGCCCGGGTGGCCTCGACGGCGGCGAGCACGGCTTTTTCGGTCAGATGGTATGCGGGCAGACGTGGCGCAATGGCCCGCAGCGTGATTTCTATATCGCTGTCCTGCATGGAGGCCAGGATCGCTCCGCCGCCCGCGCCCACCCCGAGAGGGTGGCGATCACCCTCCGTACGGGTCATGGTCTGGATGGGGAAGCTGCCCGCGATACGATTCAGACACACCGTTTCGAAGCCGCTGCGCAGGATCAGGAAGACCATGTCACCGGTCGATTGGGCAAGGGCTTGCAAGGGCGCCTGACAGACCTCGCGCAGATTGGTTTCAGGCAGGGCCGACAGACCCAGCTCGTACAGCAGCGGCCCCAGACGGTAGCCGCGCGCCGGATCCCGCACCAGCAGACGTTCGATCACCAGGCGATGCAGCAACCGCTGGACGGTGGATTTGTCCAGGGCCGCCATGGTGGCGATATCCAGCAGCCGCAGGTGGCGGGACTGGCTGGAGGCGATAATGCGCAGCAGTAATGCGGCGCGTCCTACAGTCTGTGCGGGAAGGGGGGACGACGAAGGCATCGCTGTGGAATTCTCGATATGTGATACTTGCAGCCACTTTATCACTATGGAGCCGGCCGTGGAAGCATGGTATCCACCCGGCCTGGATCTCCGGAATCGCGACAGCCACCCCCTGTGGCCCATTGTTTTATATGAAGAAAATAGAACGAACGGCACTCAGCACCACGTTATCAGAGTTTGTAGGTGTTTATACCTAGATATATCAATAAATGAGAATCAAGGCGGCGTCTCGTTGACAGCGAGGATGCGCGGTTTCAGGATTGACCCATTCGCTCGTACCGCCCGGCCCCCGTAGGGAGCTGGTCGTCGGGCGTTGCGGCGCGGAACGGGCTCGATGACCCGAAGCCGACGACTCCGCGTCCTCCACCAAGAATCAGAGGTTCAAACCATGAAATCCTGGGGCATGTTCATTGGCGGCACGTATCGGCCCTCTGCATCCGGCAAGACCTTCACCATTCGCAACCCCAAGAATCAGACCGTCATCGGCGAGGTCAGCGAAGGGGATGCCGCCGACATCGATCTTGCCGTCCAGGCGGCGGAGTCCGCGCGGCTTTCCTGGGCGGGTCTTTCGGGGGCCGAGCGGGGCGATATCATGCACCGTGCGGCCGAAGCTCTGGAGACCCGCCTGCCGGATCTCCTGAGCCTCGAAGTCGACCAGATCGGGCGCCCATGGCGCGAGATGGAGGCCCAGCTCGCGCGACTGCCCGAATGGTTCCGGTATTTCGGCGCGGTCGCGCGTACCCAGGAAGGCGCGGTGCCGCCGTTTTCAGGGGATCATCTGAACTACGTGCTTCGCCTCCCGCTGGGGGTGGTCGGGCTCATCACTCCGTGGAATCATCCGCTGCTGATTCTCACCAAGAAGGTGGCCCCCGCCCTGGCGGCCGGAAACGCGCTCGTCGTCAAGCCCAGCGAGCTGGCCCCCATCACGCCGCTGATTCTCGGGGAAATCCTGACCCAGGCCGGCGTTCCGCCCGGCGTCTTCAATGTCGTTCCGGGATTCGGCGCCGGCGCCGGCGCGGCGCTCGTCAAGCATCCAGGCATCCGCAAGATCGACGTCACGGGTGGAACCGCCACCGGGAAGGTCATCGCGTCCCTCGCGGGACAGAACCTGACGCAGGTGGGTGCCGAACTGGGCGGCAAGGCTGCCGTCATTCTCTTTCCTGACGTGGACGTCGAGCGCGCCGTGTCGGCGGCACTGTTCGCGGCCTTCATCGCCAGCGGCCAGACGTGCGTCCAGGGGGCGAGGATCCTGGTGCACCAATCCGTCCATGATCAGGTCGCACAGAGACTCGTCGAGCGCTCCCGCGCCATCCGGCTGGGTGACCCGCGTGATCCCGAGACGCAGATGGGACCTCTGGTTTCCGCGAAACAGCGCGATTTGACAGAAAAATACGTCGCCATCGGACTTCAGGAGGGTGCACACCTGGCTGCCGGCGGCAAACGCCCCGAACGAGCCGATCTCCAGGACGGCTTTTATTATGAGCCCACGGTCTTTACGGACGTTACGGGCCCCATGAGGATCGCCCAGGAAGAAATCTTCGGGCCGGTGACGTGCGTCATTCCCTTCGCGACGGAGGACGAAGCCGTGTCGATTGCCAACGACATCGATTATGGCCTGGCCACCAGCGTCTGGACCCGCGATGTGTCCCGCGCGCACCGCGTGGCACAGCGGCTGGAATCGGGTATTGTCTGGATCAACGACCATCACCGCATCGGGCCGGCGTCCCCTTGGGGCGGCTTCAAGATGAGTGGGATCGGGCGCGAAAACGGCATCGTGGCCTACCAGGCCTACACGCAGCTGCAGAACATCATGGTGAATCTCTCCGATGAACCGTTCGACTGGTACGCCGACGACGGCCGGCCAAAGAGGTATAGCTGACATGCGCATCGACATTCACAGCCACGTCATTCCGCGCCGCTTCCTGGGCGCGGTGGAACGGTCGCCCGACGAATTCAAGGCACGCGTGGATCCGCAAGGCGAAACCCGCAGAATCGTCCACGAGCAGGGATATGCCTACCCCATCTTCGAGGAATTCCACGATCCGGAGGCGAAGCTCGAATCCATGGATCGCAAGGGAATCGACATCTCTGTCATTTCGCCGGCGCCTCCAATGTTCTACTACTGGGCCGACGCCGACCTGGCCCTGAAGGTGGCCGGACTGGTCAACGATGGCGTGGCCGAGATGGCGGGCGCGAACCCGGCCCGGCTGCGCGGCATGGCCACGATACCGATGCAGCACCCGGATGCGGCGATCGCGGAAATGGAACGGGTTGCCCGTGATCATGGTTTCAGGGCCATCGAGATCGGGACCTCGATCGAAGGTGCACAGTTGGACGACAAGCGGTTCCGCCCCGTGCTGCGCCGTGCGCAGGAACTGGGTCTCTTTGTCTTTGCCCACCCCTACTATGTCGGTGCCAAGCAGGGTCTGGAGGACTATTATTTGACCAATCTGGTCGGGAATCCTCTGGACACCGCCGTCATGGTCGCCCGCCTGATGTACAGCGGGGTGCTGGACGAACTGCCCGAACTGAAGATCTGTCTGGCGCACGGCGGGGGATTCACGCCCTACCAGCTGGGGCGCCTGGTGCATGGGCACAAGGTTCGGCCAGAAGCGCACAAGGCCACCCGAACCTCGCCGAAGGAACTGATCCGTCGGTTCTATTTCGACAGCCTGGTCTTCGAGCCAAAGGCCCTGCGCTATCTCATTGATCTGGTGGGGGCGGACCGGATCTGCATCGGGACTGATGCGCCCTTCGACATGGGCGATGATCATCCCGACCAGACCATCGCAGCCATTCCTGGCCTGACGGATGTGGAAAGCCACGAGATCTGCTGCGGCACGGCCATGCGCCTGCTTGCGGAGGGGACGGGTCTTTAGCAGCACGCGCCAACAAAAAGGATTCTACGGAAGGAGCAAAAAGCATGGGAAAGATCGGAGACAGCGTACGGGATCGTGTGCCCTACGTACCCATTCACAAGCGGAAGAAACTCAAGCTGCCCGGCGATGGCAAGATCATCCTTTGGACCATCGTCAACGTCGAGAACTGGCGCCCCCAAAAGCCCATGCCCCGCGTCTTGCTTCCGCCGCCCATGCATCAGACCATGCTGCCCGACTTGCCGAATTGGGCCTGGCATGAGTACGGCATGCGGGTGGGCTTCTGGCGCTACCTGGACGCGCTCAAGAGCCGCAACATGCGGGCGACCCTGGCGATCAATGGCAGCGCCTGCAAGCTTTACGAGGAGGCTTCCGCGGCGGCCCATGAAGCGGGATGGGAATTCATCGGCCATGGCTATGTCCAGACCCCCATGCATACGGTCGAAGACGAACACAAGGCCATTGTCGATACGATTCAGGCCATCAAGGATTGCACCGGCAAGCCGCCGCGCGGCTGGGAGAGCCCGGGGCTGACCGAAACGGACGACACGCTGGACCTGCTGGCCGAGGCCGGCATCGAGTATGTCTGCAACTGGCCGCTCGACGACCAGCCGGTGCGCATGCGGACCAAGACCGGAAGGATGACCACCCTGCCGTATCCGGTCGAAATCAATGACGTCGTCATGAGTGCCGTGCAGTTGCAGCCGTCCGACGAAATTCTCCGCCGCGGCCGCGACCAGTTCGACCGGCTCTACCAGGAGAGTGCCGACTCCACGCGGATCATGGCGATCTCGGTCCATCCCTTCCTGACCGCGGTGCCGCACCGGATCAAATATCTGGAGCAGCTGTTCGACTACATCCTGGGCCACGACGGGGTCGTTCCCATGACGGGATCGGAGATCCTCGACTGGTACGACGCGCAGGTCGAGTAAGGCGCTCCGTCCCTCTGGCGCCGGACGAGCTCCGTCCGGCGCCCCGCGTTCATAAGACTCCGGACAGTTTCGGCATCCACATCACGGTCGCCGGCAGATACGTCACGATCACCAGCGCGATCAGCGCAATGATGAGGAACGGGATGCAGCCCCGGACCACCTCGGCGAAGTGGGACTTGAAGGTCACGATCCCCACGAAAAGGTTGATGCCGAATGGCGGGCTGATCATGCCGATGGCCAGATTGAGCGTCAATATCGCTCCCAGGTGGATCGGGTCGATGCCTGTGGCAATGGCGGCCGGATAAATGAGGGGCGCCAGGACGATGATGGCCGAGTTCGGGTCGATGAACATCCCGGCCAGCAGGAATATGCCGTTGATGATGAGGAGCAGCGATTCGGCCGACCCCTGGCCGATCGCCCCGGCGATCATCTGAGGCACCTGCTGGACCGTCATGAACCAGGTCATGACGGATCCCGCGGCGATCAGGATCAGGAGCATGGCGATCGTGCCTGCCGACGTGCCTGACACATCGAAGAGATCGCCGAGTTTCAGGCGCCGGTAGATGCAGACCTCCACGAAGATCGCATAGACTGCCGAGACCGCCGCAGCCTCGGTGACGGTGAAGTATCCGGTGTAGATCCCGCCAAGTATGATGACCGGCAGCATCAGGGACCAGCCCGCGCGCCGCAGGGCGTTGGCGGTGAGCGCCATCGAAAAGTGCCGGGACGCGCCTATGCCGTGGCGCAGGGCGTAGAACAGCGAGTACAGGATCAACAGGAGCAGGAATACCAGGCCCGCGCCAAAGGCCGACAGGAAGACCCTGGCGATGGACTGGCCGGTCTGCAGGCAGTACAGGATCACGGCCACGCTGGGCGGGATCAGCATGGCCAATGTGGATCCCGTCAGGATCAGCCCGATGGAAAACTGCTTGCTGTAGCCCTGCTTGATCAGAGCGGGGTAGACGATGGGACCCACGCTGACCACGGCCGCCACGCCGATGCCGGAAATGGCGCCGAACACCGCCATGGTGAGCGCAGTCGCAATCGCAAGGCCTCCGGGGATGTGCCCCACGAGGGCGTCGGCGACCGCCACCAGCCGATTGCCGATTTCTCCCCGCGAAATGACATCCGCCGCAAAGATGAAGAGAGGAATGGCCAGCAATGGCGCAATGTTGACTCCCTGGACGGCCCGCTGGGCAACCGACAGGGCAGGCAGGCCGAGGTCCGACACATTGAAGGCGACGATGGTCGGCAGCAGCAGCGAGAGGAAAATAGGGACTGAGAGCACCAGCAAGGCGCCCAGACCAATGAGCAAGACGGCGACAAAGGGCATTTAGTTCCTCTTCGCGATAGGGTGGGAGTGCGCTTCGCGCATGGGAATCCTTGGAGAAGGGCGATTCAGATTTCCACCTCGACGACCGGTAATCGTGAATCGTCCTTGCGCAGCATGGCGGCGAGCAGTTCCGCGTAGTTGATGAACATCAGGATCATGCCGATGCCGACCGGGAGATAGAGGTAGCCGGTCGAGATGTTCAGCGTCGTTTCCACCTGTCCCGTCGTGAAGATGAATTCCGTGAGCTGTATGCCGAGGAACGCCATGTAGACGGACGTTCCCATGCCAACGACCGCTGTGATCATCACCACGGCACGCATCAGACGCGGACCTGCTGCGCGAAGCAGCAGATCCACCGACACGTGGCCGTGATTGGGCACGATGAAGGCAGCGCCGATGAACGTCAGCCATACCATCAGGTACGTGCCCACGGCTTCCGCCCCGATGTAGGAATAGCCCAGGAAGTTGCGGGCGACGATGTTCAGGAACAGAACGAACGTCATGACGAGCAGCAGCGCGCCCGA